>JAEUAC010000144.1 GCA_019695455.1 Methylorubrum extorquens
CGCCGGCGCCTACGCGGCGACCCAGAGCCTCCTGTCCTCGGGCACGGGCGCCAAGCCCTCCGTCTCCGCCGTCGCGGGGGGCGCGTCGGGCGGAGGCGGCGGCTTCGGCGCCCTTCTCGAACAGGCCATGGACGGCTTCTCGCAGACCGGCCGCAAGGCGGAGGCGAGCGTGATGTCGGCCGCGGGCGGCAAGGCCGACCTCGTGGACGTCGTGACGGCGGTCGCCGAAAGCGAGACGGCCCTCCAGACGCTGGTCGCCGTCCGCGACCGGATGATCACGGCCTACGAGGACGTGCTGCGGATGCAGATCTAGCCATGACCGGAGCCGCCATCCTCGACGTCGCCCGGGACGGGATCGGGACCTTCCTGCGCGTCGCGGGCCCCCTCATGCTGATCGCGCTGGCCGTGGGCCTCGTCGTGTCGCTCGTCCAGGCGCTCACGCAGATCCAGGAGCAGACGCTGATCTACGTGCCGAAGATCGTGGCCGTGTTCGCCGCGCTCCTCTTCTTCCTTCCCTTCATGGCGGACGCGCTCGCGGGCTACATGGGGCGGATCGCGGCCCGAATCGCCACCGGCGGCTGACCGGCGGGAGGGCGCGCGAGCGGCTCGTCCATGTTCGCCTCCGCGCCCGAATACGCCACGCTCTTCATGCTGACCTTCGCGCGCGTCGGCGTGCTCGTCATGCTGCTGCCCGGCACGGGCGAGCGCTTCGTGCCGCCGCGCCTGCGGCTCACCATCGCGCTGTTCATGACGATGGTCGTCTTCCCGATCACCCGCACCCTGCTGCCGGCGGGCGGCGAGCCGGGTCAGGTCCTCGGCACGCTGATCGGCGAGGTCGTGGTCGGGCTGGTGCTCGGCCTCGCGACGCGGATCGTGGTCGGCACGCTGCAGACGCTGGGCGCCATCGTCGCCCAGCAGCTCGGGCTCTCCTTCGCCATGACGATCGACCCGACCCAGGGGGCCGGCCAGGAGGCCGCGATCGGCAACTTCCTGACGCTGCTCGGCATCACGCTCGTCTTCGCGGCGGACGTGCACCACATCGCGCTGGCCGCCATCCGCGACAGCTACGCCTTCCTGCCGCCGCTCGGCGTGCCGGACGCGGGCGACGCCGTGAAGCTCGCGCTGGGCGCGCTGACGCGGAGCTTCGCGCTCGCGCTCGGCATCTCGGCGCCGTTCGTCGCCTTCGCGCTCCTCTTCAACCTCGGCCTCGGCATCCTGTCGCGCCTCATGCCGCAGATGCAGGTGTTCTTCCTCGCCCAGCCGCTGACGATCCTGATCGGCATGCTGATCCTGTTCGCCGTGCTCGGGATCATGATGACGCTGTTCGTCACCGACCTCGCGACCTTCCTGAAGGGATTCGGGGGCGTCTGATGTCGGACGAGGACCAGGAAAGCAAAACGGAAGAGCCGTCCCAGAAGCGTCTCGACGACGCGGCCGGCCGCGGCGACGTCCCGAAGAGCCAGGAGCTCTCCGTCTTCCTCGCGCTCGCCGCCTTCGTCTTCGCCCTCATCGTCTCGGGCGGCTATTCGGCGCGCGGCCTCGCGTTCGACCTGCGGGGCTTCCTCGGCAACGCCCACCTCGTGCCCTCGGACGGGGCCGGCATGACGTCCGCCGGCATCCGCGGCCTCTACGCCGCCGGCAAGGCGCTCGCCGTGCCGATCGCGATCGTCCTCGTGGCGGCGGTCGCGGCCGGGCTCCTCCAGCACCGGCCGGTCTGGAGCCTGGACCCGCTGAAGCCCAAGTTCGACAAGATCTCGCCCTTCGCGGGCCTGAAGCGCATCCTCGGCCCGCAGGCCTTCATCCAGTTCGGCAAGGGCCTCCTCAAGATCGGCCTCGTCGGCACGCTCGCGACCTGGGTGCTCTGGGGCGAGCGGGACCGCATCGAATCGATCGTCGGGCTGGAGCCCGGGCCGCTCGTCGCCATGACGACGAGCATCGCCGTGCGCCTCCTCAGCCTCATGCTCGCGGCCTACGCGCTGCTCGCGCTCGGCGACTACGTGCTCGCCCGCTTCAACTGGATGAAGCGGCAGCGCATGACGAAGCACGAGCAGAAGGAGGAGCACAAGCAGCAGGACGGCAACCCGGAGATCAAGGCGAAGCTGCGCCAGATCCGCATGGGCCGGCTGCGCAAGCGCATGATGGCGGCCGTGCCGCAGGCGACCGTGATCGTCACGAACCCGACGCACTACGCGGTGGCCTTGCGCTACGACAAGGGCTCGGCCGCGCCGATCTGCGTCGCCAAGGGAATCGACCAGCTCGCGCTGCGGATCCGGGCGATCGCGACCGAGCACGACGTGCCGATCGTCGAAAATCCCCCGCTCGCCCGTGCTTTGCACGCCTCCGTCGAGATCGACGGCGAAATTCCTGTCGAACACTATCGGGCGGTGGCCGAGGTGGTCGGCTACGTCTTGCGGCTGAAGCGGCGCGCGTCGTAACGGATGTCTTCCGAGGGCCAAGGCGCGAGAATGGCAGAGCTCAGCCAGTCGACCCATCCCCCGGCCATCGATCGATCGGAGCGTCCGGGCTATGTCGGGCTCCTTCTGGCGCTGGCCGGCGTGTTCGTCACCGCGTTCGCGGCGCTGAGCCTCGTCTCCAACGAGCAGGCGCAGCCCCTCATCCTCGGCCTCCTCGCCATCCTGGCCATGGCGGGCGTGTTCTTCGTCTTCGCGGTCGCGATCGGCGCCGTCCGGTTCTCGTCCGGGCCGGCCCGCTCGGACCTGACCAAGGTCGTGGCCGACACCTCCTGGGAGGGGCTGCTCGCGGTCGAGGCCTCGGGCCGCATCCTCTACGCGAACGAGCGCTACCTCCGGTTCGCCGGCGCGGAGGCCGGGCCGGACATCCGCACGGTGGAGCGCCTGTTCACGGGCGGGCCCGAGATCTCGGAGGCCGTGTACCGGCTGGCGCAGGCCGCCCGCGAGGGCCGGTCGGCCGCGGAGGAGATCCGCCTGACGCCGGCGCTCGACGGATCGCGCGAGTTCGGCTGGTACCGCGTGCGGGTCCGCGACCTGCCGCGCCCGGGCGGCCGCAGCGCCACCCTCTGGAGCGTGGCGGACGTGACCGGCGACCGCGCCCGGCACGAGAACGTCTTCCAGGAGCTGCAGCACGCGATCGACTACCTGGACCACGCGCCGGCCGGCTTCCTGTCGACGGACCAGGAGGGCGCCGTCGTCTACATGAACGCGACGCTCGCCGAATGGCTGGGCCACGACCTCGCGAAGGTCGGCGCGGGCGGAATCCGCCTTCCCGAGATCATGCCGGACGCGATCGCCGGCATGCTGACCGGGGCGGGCGGGCAGCCGGGCGAGTCGCGGACGGACACGCTCGACGTCGACCTCCGGCGGCGGAGCGGCGGCACCGTGCCGGCGCGGCTGCACCATCGCGTCGTCTTCGGCCCCGACGGCCGCCCGGGACCCTCGCGCACGCTGGTCCTCAACCGGTCCACGGCGCCGGGCCAGGAGGAGGGCCAGCGCGTCGCGGAGGTGCGGTTCGCCCGGTTCTTCAACGCCTCGCCCGTGGGCGTCGCCACGCTCGACCGGGACGGCCGCATCGTCGGCACCAACCCGGCCTTCCTGCGTCTCCTCGGCGACCGGCCGCGGCCGCAGGGCGACGCCGCCGGCATCCTGTCGCTCCTCACCGAATCGGATCGTCCCCGCCTCGAGGCGGCGCTCGCGGCCGCCGCCGAGGGCCGGGCGGAGCCGGCGCCGCTCGACGTCGCGCTCGGCGGCGAGGGCGGCCGCTCGGCCCGCCTCTGGGTGAACGGCATCGGCGACGGCACGGACGGCGAGAGCTTCATCATCTACGCGCTCGACATGACGGAGCAGCGCTCGCTCGAGCAGCAATTCGCCCAGGCGCAGAAGATGCAGGCCATCGGCCAGCTCGCCGGCGGCGTGGCGCACGACTTCAACAACGTCCTGCAGGCGATCATCGGCTACTCGGACCTCCTGCTCGCGAGCCACAAGCCGGCGGATCCGTCCTTCCAGGACCTGATGCAGATCAAGCAGAACGCGAACCGGGCCGCGAGCCTCGTCCGCCAGCTGCTCGCCTTCTCGCGCCGCCAGACGCTCCGACCCGAGACCGTGAAGCTCGGCGAGGCCCTGTCGGACCTGTCGCTGCTCCTGAAGCGCCTCCTCGGCGAGCGCATGACGCTCGACCTGAAGCAGGGCCGCGACCTCTGGTACGTCAAGGCGGACGTGAACCAGCTCGAGCAGGTCATCATCAACCTCGTCGTCAACGCCCGCGACGCGATGCCGGACGGCGGGACCGTGACGATCGGCACCCGCAACGTCGACGAGGACGAGGCGCGCCGGCTGGACCGCATGGGCATGCCGCCGGCCGAATACGTCCGCATCGACGTGAGCGACACCGGGACCGGGATCGAGCCGGCGCTGCTCGACAAGATCTTCGAGCCGTTCTTCACGACCAAGGAGCTCGGCAAGGGCACGGGCCTCGGGCTCTCGACCGTGTTCGGCATCGTCAAGCAGTCCGGCGGCTTCATCTACGTCGATTCGACGCCGGGCGAGGGGGCGACCTTCTCCATCTACCTGCCGCGCTTCGTGCCCGAGCCGGAGATCGAGCAGAAGCCGGACGTGACGGCCCCGAAGGCCGTGGCCGACATGACGGGTCACGGCACGGTCCTCCTCGTCGAGGACGAGGACGCCGTGCGGGCCGTGAACGCGCGGGCCCTCTCGGCCCGCGGCTTCACGGTCATCGAGGCGGCCTCGGGCATCGAGGCGCTCGAGATCGTGGACGGGCGCGACCAGCCGGTGGATCTCGTCGTCTCGGACGTCGTCATGCCAGAGATGGACGGGCCGACGCTGCTCGGGGAGCTGCGCAAGCGCGATCCGTCGCTGAAGATCGTGTTCGTGTCGGGCTACGCGGAGGACGCCTTCGCCAAGCATCTCCCCGAGGGCGAGAGCTTCGCGTTCCTGGCCAAGCCCTTCAGCCTGAAGCAGCTCGTCGAGACCGTGAAGGGCGCCATCGCCCGGTGATCCCGACCGTCGCGGGGCCCACCCCCGCAGGAATGAGAACGGAATGAGAACTTTTCACTTGTCGGCCGAGAACGAAACAGGTACGTTCCAGGGGTGGCTCGTTTGAAGCCGCCTCGCACCCCTGCCATAAGGAACGCGCCCGTGGCCTCCGCCCTCCGGATCGTCGAAAGTCCCTCCATGGACAAGACCAAGGCGCTGGATGCGGCGCTGTCCCAGATCGAGCGCTCCTTCGGCAAGGGCTCGATCATGCGATTGGGCAAGAACGAGAAGGCCGTCGAGATCGAGACCGTCTCGACCGGCTCCCTTGGGCTGGACATCGCGCTCGGCGTGGGCGGGCTGCCCAAGGGCCGCGTCATCGAGATCTACGGGCCGGAATCCTCGGGCAAGACCACGCTCGCGCTGCACACGATCGCCGAGGCCCAGAAGAAGGGCGGCATCTGCGCCTTCGTGGATGCCGAGCACGCGCTCGATCCGATCTATGCCCGCAAGCTCGGCGTGAAGCTCGACGACCTCCTCATCTCGCAGCCGGACACGGGCGAGCAGGCGCTCGAGATCTGCGACACGCTGGTCCGCTCGGGCGCGATCGACGTGCTGGTCGTCGATTCGGTCGCGGCCCTGACGCCGCGCGCCGAGATCGAGGGCGAGATGGGCGACGTGCAGCCGGGCTCGCAGGCCCGTCTCATGAGCCAGGCGCTGCGCAAGCTCACGGCCTCGATCTCGCGCTCGAAGTGCATGGTCATCTTCATCAATCAGATCCGGATGAAGATCGGCGTGATGTACGGCTCGCCGGAGACCACCACGGGCGGCAACGCCCTGAAGTTCTACGCCTCCGTGCGCCTCGACATCCGCCGGATCTCGACCCTGAAGGACCGCGACGAGGCGATCGGCAACCAGGTCCGCGTCAAGGTCGTCAAGAACAAGGTCGCGCCGCCGTTCAAGCAGGTCGAGTTCGACATCATGTTCGGCGAGGGCGTGTCGAAGGTCGG
>JAEUAC010000394.1 GCA_019695455.1 Methylorubrum extorquens
GACGGGCGAGCCCGGCATCTGCATGGTGACGCGCGGGCCCGGCGCCACCAACGCGTCGGCCGGCATCCACATCGCCCAGCAGGATTCGACCCCCCTGATCCTGTTCGTCGGCCAGGTCGAGCGCGGGCAGCGCGACCGCGACGCCTGGCAGGAGATGGATTACCGCGCGGCCTTCGGGCCGATCGCGAAGTGGGCGACCGAGATCGAGACGGGCGAGCGCGTCCCGGAATACGTCTCGCGCGCCTTCCACACGGCCACGGCGGGACGGCCGGGGCCCGTCGTCGTCGGCCTGCCGAAGGACATGCTGAAGGATCCCTGCACGGGTCCGCTGGCGCCCGCCTTCCGGCCGGTCGACGCGGCGCCCGGCATCGCCGAGATGGCCGAGCTCTCGACCCTGATCGAGGCGGCGGAGCGCCCGATCCTGGTGGTCGGCGGCCCGCGCTGGACGGAGGAGGCGCGGACCGCCCTCCACGATTTCGCGGACCGGTTCGACATGCCGGTCGCGACGAGCTACCGGCGCCTGCCGCTCTTCGATCCGCTGCACCCGGCCTATGCGGGCGATCTCGGCCTCGCCGCCAATCCGCGGCTCGCCGACCGCGTCCGCCGGGCCGATCTCGTGATCGCGCTCGGCAGCCGGCTCGGCGAGGTGCCGAGCCAGGGCTATTCCCTGTTCGGCATCCCGGGGCCGGCGCCCCGCCTCGTCCACGTGCTGCCGGGCGCGGAGGAGCTCGGACGGGTCTACGTGCCCCATCTCGCCATCAACGCCTCGCCCGCCCGCACGGCGATGGCGCTGGCCGCGCTGCCCTCCCCCTCGCACCGGCGCTGGTCGGGCGAGACGCGGGCGGCGCATGCCGACTATCTCGCCTGGAGCGAGCAGGCGACGCCCCAGCCCGGCACGGTCAATCTCGGCGCCGTCATGATCCACCTGCGCGAGGCGCTGCCGCCGGACGCCGTGATCTGCAACGGCGCGGGCAACTACGCGGCCTGGATCCACCGCTTCTACCGGTTCCGCCGGCTCGGCACCCACATGGCGCCGACCTCCGGCTCCATGGGCTACGGCGTGCCGGCGGCGGTCGCCATGGCCCGCATGAACCCCGGCCGGACCGTGGTCGCTCTCGCCGGCGACGGCGACTTCCTGATGAACGGCCAGGAATTCGCCACCGCGGTCCAGTACGACCTGCCCATCGTCTGCATCGTGGCCGACAATGCGAGCTACGGCACGATCCGCATGCACCAGGAGCGCGACTTCCCCGACCGGCCGATCGCGACCGACCTGAAGAACCCGGACTTCGCCGCCTATGCGCGCGCCTTCGGCGGGTTCGGCGTCACCGTGACGGCGACGGAGGACTTCCCGCAGGCCCTCGCGGCCGCCCGCCGGTCGCGCCAGCCGTCCATCATCCATCTCAAGATGGCGCTCGACGCGATCGCGCCCGGCACCACGCTCTCGGCCATCCGCGAGAAGGCGCTGGCGGGACGCTGAGATCCGGCGAATGCGCCGGATCCCGGAAACCCGGCCTTCACCGCGTTTCCAAGCGGGCGGGCCGTCGCGGCTGCCGGGTTAACCGCCGGGCGCCTAAGACCGGGACGTCTCAGGAGAAAAGGACGTCATGGCCAACCCCTTCATCGTCGCGTCGCGGCACGACCTCGCGCTCCGCCCCTCCCCGATCGAGCCGAGCTGGATCAAGGAGGGCAACCCCGAGGCGAAGAGCGCCGAGATCGCGCGCTCGAAGGACGGCACGGCCTCCACCCTCGTGTGGGAATGCACGCCCGGCCGCTTCGACTGGTTCTACGATCTCGACGAGTCGATCCACCTCGTCTCGGGCTCGATCGTGGTCTCGGCCGACGGCATGGAGCCCACGCGCTTCGGGGCCGGCGACGTGCTCTTCTTCGCCAAGGGCGCACACGCGCACTGGGTGGTCGAGGAGACCGTCCGCAAGGTCGCCTTCTGCCACCAGGTGCAGCCCCGCATGGTCGGCCTCGCGCTCCGCGTCGTGTCCAAGATCAGGCGGACGCTGTTCCCCTCCCGCCAGCCCTCGACCGGCGGCCTGCTCGGCGCCTCCGCCTGAGGCGTGCCGCAGCACGGACCACACCGTCCCCTCAGGCGTCGAGACGCGGCCCTGTGGGCCGCTCCTCGGCATGCCGAGGTGGGAGGCCGAACGGCCGCCGCGATCGAGGCCCGCCACCGTCGTCATGCCGAGGAGGCGCGGCCCGCGCCGTCTCCTCGGGACGACGAGGGTCGGACCGCCCCGTCAGGCGCCGAAGACCACGCCCTCCGTGTAGGCGACGTCCCCCCGCTCCGGCGGATGCGGCCCGCGCGCGTAGATGCGCTTGCCGCGCAGGAACGGCACGCCCGGGCAGCCCGGCACGGGCGCGTCGCCGTCGATCATGAGGAGGGGCCGGCCCCGGCGCAGCAGCGCGCGCCCGAGCGGGCCGGCGGCCCGGCCGAAGGTCTCCATGTCCCGGCACCAGACGAGCTGGGTGAGCGGCAGGATCCCCTTCAGGAGCACGGGCGCGAAGACGAAGCCCGCATCCCCGTCCGGTCCGGACGCGACGAGGCAGAGGCAGCCGAGCGCCGCATGGTCGGCGAGGAGGCCCGCCTCCGGCAGCGCGGCGTCCCGCGCGGGATCGAAGGGGCGCACGCGGGCGCCGCGCCCCGCCGCGAGCCAGGGCCAGGCGAGCCGGCGACCGGTCAGCAGGCGGCGGAAGCCCTGCGCCTCGATGGTCGGCCAGGTGTTCGGCGCGGGCGAGACGTTCAGATAGGTGACGGCCGCGTTCTTCAGCGCGAAGGACAGGAGCGGCGCCGCCTGGATGCGGAAGGCGGGATCCACGTACCAGCTCGACAGGTTGCAGCGCGGCGCCCCGCCCGGCGCCGAGAACAGGAGGAGCACGGCGCCGACGATCGCGCCGTCGTTCTCGAGGCAGAGGCCGAAGCGCGGCTGGCCCTCGGGCACGATGCGGGCCGCCTGCCGCTCGAGCCCCCGCCGCCACATCGGGGCGGAGCGCCCCGGGAAGCCGCGCGCGAGCAGGTCCGCGACCGCCGCGAGGTCGTCGTCCCGGATCTGGCGACGCTTCAGCGCCATGGGCCCGCGGCCATCATCGTTCCTTAAGGCCGCGCCGTTACGCCAGGGTCCGGCGGCAACGGCCGCACCATCGGCAGGAGAGGGTTAAAGAACCATGTCCACCCGGGAGCGCATCTTCGCCGCCATGCAGCAGGTGGCCGCCGAGCACGGCAAGCCGCTACGGCCCCTCGCCGACTCCGTGCCGCTGCTCGAGACCGGCCTCGATTCCCTCTGCTTCGCCATCCTGATCGCCCGGCTCGAGGGCGAGTTCGGCGTCGATCCCTTCACGTCCTCGGAGGAGATCGCCTTCCCGACCACGGTCGGCGACCTCGTGGCCCTCTACGACGCGGCGGCGCCCCTCGATGCGGCGGCCTGAGGCCGACACGCTCCGGGCCCTGGTCGCCGCGGCCGGTCCGGGCGACCGCCGCATCCTCGGGCCCGACCGGTCCGCCCGCGTCGCGGACCTCCTGGCCGGCTCCGTCCTGGCCGGCGGCCGCGCGGCGCTCGCCGGCCGCAACGTGCTGCTCGCGACGGGCGACCTCGTGGTGGCGGCCGCCGCCCTCGTCGAACTCGACGGCCTCGCGGCCCGCATCGTCCTCTGCCCGCCCGACGTGCCGGCCGACCAGATGCCGACCATCGCCGCCCGCGCCGGGATCGACGCCGTCGTGACGGACGGGACGGGCTCGCCCGTGGACGGCATCGCGGCCCCTCGCATCGAGGCCACCTGGCCGCCGCGGCCGGCAGGGCCCGCGACCGACCCGATCGCGACCGAGTGGATCCTCCTCACGTCCGGCACGACCGGCGTCCCGAAGCTCGCCGGCTACACGCTCGCGGCGCTCGTGGCGCCCGTGCTGGCGCGTCCGTCGCCTCCCTCCCCCGTCTGGGGCACGTTCTACGACATCCGCCGCTACGGCGGCCTGCAGATGTGCCTGCGCGGGCTCCTCTCCTCCGGCTCGCTCGTCCTCACGGGTCCGGGCGAGGCGATGCCCGACTTCCTGGAACGGCTCGGCCGCGAGCGCGTGACGCATCTCGCCGGCACGCCCTCCCACTGGCGCCGCGCCCTCATGACGCCGAGCCTGTCGGCCGTGTCGCCCGCCTACGTGCGGCTTTCCGGCGAGATCGCCGACCAGGCGATCCTGGACGCGCTCCGCACCGCCTTCCCCCGGGCCGGGCTCGGCCATGCCTATGCGTCGACGGAGGCGGGCGTCGTCTTCGAGGTGGACGACGGGCGCGAGGGGTTCCCGGCGTCCTTCGTCGGCCTGAACGCGGCGACCGGCGTCGAGGTCGCCGTCGTGGACGGCTCCATCCGCATCCGCTCGCCCCGGATCGCGTCCGGCTATGTCGGCACGCCCGAGGTGGCGCTCGCGGGGCCGGACGGCTTCGTCGACACGGGCGACATCGTCGAGGCCCGCGGCGACCGCCTGGTCTTCGCCGGGCGGCGCGGCGGCATCATCAACGTCGGGGGCCGCAAGGTGCATCCCGAGGAGGTCGAGGCCGTCCTCAACCGGCACGACGGCGTGCGGGTCGCGCGTGTCGAGGGCCGCCGGAACCCGATCGCGGGCGCGATCGTGGTCGCGGCCGTGGTGCCGCGCGATCCCGGCCTGCTCGCGGCCGGCGAGGCCCAGGCGGCCCTGAAGGGCGCCATCGCCCAGCATTGCCGCGACGCCCTGCCCCCCTACAAGGTCCCGGCCATGATCCAGTTCGTGCCGGACATCCCCATGAGCCCCGCCGGCAAGGTCCTCAGGCCCCATGCGTAACGTCATCGTCACGGGCGCGACCCGCGGCCTCGGCCTCGGGATCGCGGCCGCGCTCGCGCGCGACGGCTTCCACGTCGTGGCCATCGCCCGCAAACCCTCCGAGGCCCTGGAGGCGGCCGCCGCCGAGGCCGGGGCGGGCCGGATCACCTTCGTGCCCTGCGACCTCGGCGCGATCGACGCGCTGCCGCCGCTGGTGCGCGCGATCCGCAAGGACCACGGGCCGATCTACGGGCTCGTGAACAATGCCGGCATCGGCACGGAGGGCCTGCTGGCCACGATGCCGAACGGCCGCATCGAGGAGCTGCTGCGCATCAACGTGCTGTCGCCGATCACGCTGTCGAAATACGTCGTCCGCAACATGATGTCGGACCGCGAGGGCCGGATCGTGAACGTGAGCTCGATCGTCGCCTCGACGGGCTACAACGCGCTCTCCGTCTATTCCGCCACGAAAGCCGCCCTCATCGGTTTCACGCGCTCCCTCGCCCGCGAGGCCGGGCCGCTCGGCATCACGGTGAACGCGATCGCACCGGGCTTCGTCGACACGGAGCTGACGAGCAACCTGCCGGCCGACGAGCGCGAGCGCATCGTGCGCCGCAGCGCGCTGCGCCGCCTGCCCGAGGTGGCCGACGTCGCCGCGACGGTCGGCTTCCTCCTCGGCCCGGGCGGCCGCAACGTGACCGGCACGGTCGTCACCGTGGATGCCGGCGCGACCGCCTGATCGGCCGTCCCGGAGGCCCCGGGAGCAACCCTTCCCCCTCGCCGGACCGGCGAGGCCGGCACGGAAGCGCCTTCGGGGATCTCCCCATCCCGGCGTCCCGAAGCACGCGGCGTCGCGGAGCCGCGAGGGACGCGAGCCCGCCGGCGCCGGCCCTCAGGCCGGGCGCCCCGACGGTTCTCCCGCCTGCTCCGTCCGGCCGAGCGCCGCCAGGAGGTCCGCCCGGGGCTCTCCCAGGCGGGCGAGCGCGACCGCGTTGCCGCCGACCCAGACGGCGAAGCTGACCAGGACCGCCCAGGCCACGCCGATCGGCCCGAAGAAGGGCGACAGCGCCAGCGTCGCGGCCACGTAGGCGGCCAGCGAGGCGAGGCACAGCGCGGCCGTCGTCTTCTGGGCGCCGGCGAGGTTCAGGAGCTGCGAGCCCGGCCCGGCCGCGGCCCGCATGGCCTGGCTCGCCACCACGATGACGAGCACGGCGTAGTCGTGCACGAAATCCGGGCCGAACACGCCGAGGATGCGGTCGCCGACGAGCGCGCAGCCGAGCGTCGCCGCGACCGTGATGGCGAAGGGGAGCAGCGTCGCCCGGCGGACGGCCGCCCGGATCCCGTCGGAATCGCGCGCGATGCGGGCGTCGGCGAGGTCCGGCACGGCCATCTGCTGGGCGACCTGCACGACGTAGCCGACGAGGAGCGACAGCTTCAGGCAGAGCCCGAACACGGCGATCTCGGAGGATGCGAGGAAGGGCGTCGCGAACAGGATGCCGATGTCGGCGAAGGTGTTCGTGTAGAGCGACAGCAGGATGAGCGGCCATGCCTCGCGCCGCCAGTGGCGGTGCACCCGGTGGTCGCCCGCCCGCGCCCGCGCCCAGGGCGGCATGAGGCGTCGCGCGGCGACGAACTGGGCGACCGCGATCGCGCCCGTGACGGCCGTGTAGATCGCCATCACGGCGAGCGGCGAGAGCCGGTGGCCGATCAGCGCCGCCGCCACCACGAGCACCAGGAAGGCGAGCGGCCGGCCGATCCCCTCCGGCAGGTAGCAGAGCCCGAAGGCCCGGATGGCGCCCGCGAGGTTCGTGTAGAGCGTGAGGGAGGTCGAGGCGAGGAGGAGCAGGCCCGCCATGCCGTAGGTGAGGCGCTCCTCGAGGCCGAGCCCCGGCAGGAGAGCCGCCCCGATGCCGACGAGCGCGGCCGCGACGAGCCCGGCCGCGAAGCTGTCGAGCGTCGCCCGCGTGACGAAGCGCCCGAAGGAGCCCTGCCGCGTCTCGGCCCGGTAGCGGGCGGCGAAGCGGCCGGCGGTCTGCGAGAAGCCGAGGGTGGTGACGTAGCCCGCCACGATGGCGAGCGAGGTCGCCGAATAGAACAGGCCGAGACCGCTCGCGCCCAGGAGGCGGGCGAGGACGGCCTGCGTGAGGAAGCCGAGCCCGGCGCCGGCGATGCGCGTGACGGCGATCACGGCCGGCTTCTGCAGGGCGGTGGAGAGATCCATGCGGGGCGGTCCGGAGCCGGGCCGGCGGTCGGAGCCGGCGGCGGGCCGCCGGGGCCGGGTCGCCGGCGAGGGCGAACCCTACGCGTCCCCCGCTTAACAAGCCCTCACGCCGATCGCGCACGCGTCGACCGGACCGGTCGACCGGCGCCCCGGTCCGTCCTAGAGGTCGGGCAAGCCTGCCGCGCGCCGGGCGGGCGCCGAGGGAGAAGACGCGTGGAGGATTTCGGATCCTGGGACGACGTGATCGTCGGGGCCGGGTCGGCGGGCTGCCTGCTCGCGAACCGGCTCTCCGCCGATCCGAACCGGCGCGTGCTGCTGCTCGAGGCGGGCGGCCGCGACAACTGGATCTGGTTCCACATCCCCGTCGGCTACCTGTTCGCGATCGGCAACCCGCGGGCGGACTGGCTCTACGCGACGGGCCCCGTGCCGGGACTCGGCGGGCGCGCCCTGCCCTATCCGCGCGGCCGCGTGCTCGGCGGCTCCTCCGCCATCAACGCCATGATCTACATGCGCGGCCAGGCCGCCGATTACGACGGCTGGCGCCAGCTCGGCCTCGCCGGCTGGGCCTGGGACGACGTCCTGCCCTACTTCCTCAAGCACGAGGACCATGCCGAGCCGCCGAACGCGCTCCACGCGACCGGCGGCGAGTGGCGCGTCGAGAACCCGCGCGTGCGCTGGCGCCTCCTCGACGCCGTGCGGGAGGCCGCGGAGGCGGCCGGCATCCGCCGGATCGCCGACTTCAACACGGGCGACAACGAGGGCTCGTCCTACTTCCAGGTGAACCAGCGCCGCGGCCGGCGCGTGAGCGCGGCGCGCGCCTTCCTGAAGCCGGCGCTCGGCCGGCCGAACCTCCGCGTCGAGACGGGCGTGGAGGTGGACCGGGTGGAGGCGACCGACGGCCGCGCGAGCGCGGTCCTGTTCCGGCGCGGCGGCAGCCCCTGCCGGGCCGCCGTCACGGGCGAGGTGGTGCTCTCGGCCGGCGCGGTCGGCTCCCCGCCCATCCTCGAGCGGTCCGGCATCGGCGACGGCGAGCGCCTGCGCGACCTCGGCATCGCGGTGGCCCACCATGCGCCGGGCGTCGGCGCGAACCTGCAGGACCACCTGCAGATCCGGCCCGTCTACAAGGTGACCGGCGTGCGCTCGCTGAACACCGACTACGCGAACCTCGCGCGCCGCGCCTGGATGGGGATCGACTACGCCCTGTTCCGCAACGGCCCGCTGACCATGGCGCCGTCCCAGGTCGGCGCGTTCGCGCGCTCCTCGCCCGACTACGCGACCGCGAACCTGCAATTCCACTTCCAGCCGCTGTCGCTCGACAAGTGGGGCGACGGGCTCCACCGGTTCGGCGCCTTCACGGCCAGCGTCTGCAACCTGCGCCCGTCGAGCCGCGGCTCGGTCCACGCCGCCTCCGCCGACCCGGCGGTGCCGCCCGACATCGCGCCGAACTACCTCGACACGGAGGAGGATCGCCGGGTGGCCGTGGACGCGCTCCGGCTGACGCGGCGCATCGTGGCGCAGGCGCCGCTCGCGCCCTACCGGCCCGAGGAATACCTGCCGGGGCCGCTCGTCGAGAGCGAGGCCGACCTCCTCGACGCGGCCGCCCGGCTCGGCACCACCATCTTCCACCCGGCCGGCACGGCCGCCATGGGGCCGGAGACCGACCGGATGGCCGTGCTGGACGGGAGGCTGCGGGTGCGGGGCCTTCGCGGCCTGCGCGTGATCGACGCCTCGGCCATGCCGCGCATCACGTCCGGCAACACGAACTCGCCGACGATCATGATCGCCGAGAAGGGGGCCGCCATGATGATCGAGGACCGCCGCCGCTGAGGCGGCCGAGCCGGCCGATCGAGGCCCGCGCGCGCCGCGCGATCCGGCGGGACCGGCGTCGC
>JAEUAC010000409.1 GCA_019695455.1 Methylorubrum extorquens
TCCATCGTGGCCTCGACGATGACGGGCGTGCCGTTGCACAGGCCGACCATCTCCGGATACGAGACCCAATAGGGCGCGACCACGATGACCTCGTCGCCGGGATTCAACGTCGCCATCAGCGCGTTGAAGATGACGTGCTTGCCGCCCGTGCCGACGATGACCTGCGAGGGCTTGTAGTCGAGATGGTTCTCCCGCTTGAACTTGCGGGCGACGGCGGCGCGAAGCTCCGGGATGCCGGAGACGGGCGTGTACTTCGTCTCGCCGCGCCGGATGGCGTCGATCGCGGCGTTCTTGATGTTGTCCGGCGTGTCGAAATCGGGCTCGCCGACGGAGAGCGAGATCACGTCCCGGCCTTTCGCCTTCAGGTCCCGCGCCTTCTGCGTCATCAGGATCGTCGCGGACGGCTTCACGCGGGACAGGATGTCGGCCAGAAAGGCCATCGGACACACTCCGGAAGGGCTGCAAAAACGGCCGGACCCTAGGCTCGCGCTCCCGCCCGGGCAAGACGAAACGCGTGATCCCGGCCATCAAGCCCCGTCATGGACGAAGGCCGCCACGCCCGATCCCGCCTCACGCGAAGGCGCGGGCGAGGAGCGCCACGGCCACGTAGCGGCCGAGCTTCGCGATCGTGACGAGCACCAGGAACACGTCCAGGCGCTCCCGCAGGAGGCCGGCGACGAGCGTCAGCGGATCGCCCACGACGGGCGCCCACGAGAGCAGCAGCGACCAGCGCCCGAAGCGCCGGTACCAGCCCTCGGCCCGCGCCAGCGCGGTGCGGCGGATCGGGAACCAGGGCCGGTCCTCGTACAGCGTGACGAGCCGGCCGAGCACCCAGTTCGTGAGCGAGCCGAGCACGTTGCCGGCGGTCGCGACCAGCACGAGGAGGGTGGTGTCGTAGCCGCCCGCCAGGACGAGGCCGGCCAGCACCGCCTCCGACTGGGCGGGCAGCAGCGTCGCCGCCACGAAGGCCGCCGCGAACAGGCCGCCATAGGCGAGGAGGTCGGGCATGCCGGCGCCGCCGACCGTCAGGCGGGCGAGATCGGGAACAGCGACGGGTCGTCGTTCCAGGGGTCGAACAAAGCCGCGCCGCTATGGCGGACATCCTTCACGTTCCGCGTGGCGAGGTAGAGGTCGGCTTCGATGGCCGTCGCCGCCAGCAGGGTATCGACGACGGGCGGAGCATGCCCATGCTCGCGCGCCACGCGCCCCGCGATCGCGCCCCACCGCCTCACGACCCGGTCGCCCAAGGGCAGCACACGGTCGCGGAACCGCTCTTCCAGCGCGTCGCGCCGGGCCGCGTAGCGGTCCCGATCCGCATGGTCCGGCGGCAGCTTCGCGATGCCCTTGTCGTATTCGGCCAAGGTGAGAACGCTGAGGAAGAGCCGCCGCTCGTCGAGGGCGGAGACCCAGACCTTGACGCTGCGCGCGCCGTCCGGCGCGATCAGGGAGGCGATCACGTTCGTGTCGAGCAGCCATCCCTTCACAGGTCGGATTCGCGCTCGTCGCCGCCATCCCGCGTCAGATCGAGCCCCTCGAGGTGAAGGCTTTCGAGGAACGGCACGAGGTCTCCGCGGGTGCTGCCCTTCAACCTGTCGAGCTCGGCCGCATCGACGATCGCGACCGTCCTGCGGCCTCCTCGCAGGACGTATTGCGGTCCGTCGGACCGGGCCCGTCGGATCACCTCCTCGAAGCGCGATCCCACGTCCTGGACGGTCCAGGTGTTGTCGGCCCGCGGGCGCTTCGCTCGTCCGGACATCTCGCGCATCCCCCACGGGAACCAGGACGATGTAGGGCCGGCCTTCGGGGAAGGCCAGCGTCGCTCAGGCCACCTTGCGCGGAACGGCCCGCAGGCCCTCGATGGAGCGGCGCTCGCCCTCCGTGCCGGCTTCCGAATACTCGGCGTCCTCGTTCACGGCCCAGACGTCGTGGAGGCGCTCGCCCGCCAGGATGTTCCGGGCGGCCAGCATGCCCGTCATCATGGCGTGGTCCTGGTTGTTGTACTTGTGCATGCCGTTGCGGCCGACGGGATGCAGGCTCGGGTAGCTCGTCTCGAGGTCCAGCCGGATCGCGTCCACGTGGGCGCGGTACTCCTCGTCGTAGACCGGGTAGGCCTTGGGCTGGCGCACGACGGTCGCGTCCACGACGTCGGCGGAATCGATCAGCCCGATCGCGTCGATCTCGCGCTTGGCGAGCGCCACGAGCGCGTCGTCCGGCATGGTCCAGAGCCCGTCGCCCTCGAAGCAGAAATATTCGAGGCCGAGGCAGGTATGGTCCGCGTCCGGCACCATCTCGGGGGACCACGAGCGGAAGTTCTGCACTCGCCCGACCTGCACCGATGGATCATGAATGTAGATCCAGTTGTCTGGGAAATTCTTCTGCGACTTTGCGATGAGAGCGACGGTGAGGAAGTCGCGATACTGCAGCGACCGGGCATTGAAGGTGCTCAGCGGGCGCGGCCGGA
>JAEUAC010000124.1 GCA_019695455.1 Methylorubrum extorquens
GGGGCGGATCGGGGCTGGCGCGGCTACGCCGTCTCGGTCGTGCCCGCCCTCGTCGCCTGGGCGGCGCTGCTCGTCGGCGGCCGCATCGGCCTCGCCGCGACGGCCGCGACCTTCCTGGCGCTGCTCGCCTACGATCTCGCGACGGTGCGGGCCGGCTGGGCGCCCGGCTGGTACGGCCGGCTCAGGACCGAGCTGACGCTCGCGGTCGTCCTGCTCCTCGCCGCGGCGGCCCTCCTCGGCTGACACCGACGGGCGTGCGGCCCACGCGGACGGGGCGGGCCAAGGAGAGGATGGGGAAAGGCCGTCGTGGCGCGCCCAACGGGAATCGAACCCGTGTTTTCGCCGTGAAAGGGCGACGTCCTGGACCGCTAGACGATGGGCGCGCGGCGCGACGGGGGTTGCTATAGAGGGGACGGGTGCCGCTCACAAGGCTCTTTCCGTCCCGGCCAAAGCCGAGGCGTGGCCTGGACTTAGGTCTTGCCGCGCGGCGGGGTGCGCTCTAGCGTCCCGGCGGGGAGGCGTCGGGACGTTCGGTTTCATGCGGTTTGCTCGGTCGGCGACCCTCGCCCTCATGTTGCTCGGCTGCCAGGCGAGCCTCGGATCCGCGGCGGACCTGCGGGTGATCGCGCCGTCCGCCCCCGGCAGCGGCGGCGACCAGCTCGCCCAGGCGCTCCGGGCCGCGATCGGCGAGAAGGCCGGCGCCGCGCCCGTCACCGTCGTCAACGCGCCCGGCGGGGCCGGCACGGTCGGGCTCGCGCAATTCGCGGGCAGCACCTCGAACGACGACCTCCTCGTCACGGGGCTGACGATGCTGGACGCGGCCATCATCGGCCGCTCGCCCGTCGCGCTCGACCGGCTCACGCCGATCGCGCGGCTCGTGTCGGAGCCCTACGCGATCGTCGTGCCGGCCTCCTCGCCGCTGCGGAGCCTCGACGACCTGCGGGCCGGCCTCGCGGGCAATGCGGCCCGGCTCAACTGGGCGGGCGGCCCGGTGGGCGGCGTCGATCATGTCGGCACGCTCCTGTTCCTGAAGGCGCTCGGGCTCGAGCCCGCCCAGGTCAACTACGTGCCCTTCCTGACGAGCGCCGAGGCGAGCGCCGCCGCCGCCGAGGAGCGCGTCCACGTCGCCTTCCTGTCCACGGGCGAGATCCTGCCGGCGCTGGCGGAGGGCCGGCTCGTGGCGCTCGGCCTCGCGGCGCCGACGCGGCTCCCCGAGGTGCCGGTGCCCACGCTCACGGAAGCCGGCATCCCCCTCGCCTACGCGAACTGGCGCGGCATCCTCGCGCGGTCCGGCCTCTCGGATGCGGACCGGCTCCGCCTCGAGGCCCTCGTCTCGCAGGCCGCCTCGTCGGACGCGTGGCGGCGCTTCATGGCCAAGCGCGGCTGGCGCGAGGCCTATCTCGGCGGCGAGGCCTTCGGGGCGCTGATCCGCGACGACCAGATCCGCATGAAGGAGGCCCTGAAGGGGGCCGGCATCATCAAGCGCCCGACGGAGTGAGCCCGGCTCAGCCGCGCGGCTGGTAGTTCGGGCTTTCGCGCGTGATGGTCACGTCGTGGACGTGGCTTTCCCGCAGGCCGGCGCTGGTGATGCGGATGAAGCGGGCCTTGTCGCGGAAGTCCGCGAGGTCGCGGCCGCCCACGTAGCCCATGGCGGCGCGCAGGCCGCCCGAGAGCTGGTGCAGGACGCTGGCGACGGGTCCCTTGTAGGCCACCTGCCCCTCGATGCCCTCGGGGACGAGCTTCAGGGCGTCGCGCACCTCGGCCTGGAAGTAGCGGTCGGCCGAGCCGCGGGCCATTGCGCCGACGGAGCCCATGCCGCGATACGTCTTGTAGGAGCGCCCCTGGTAGAGGAACGTCTCGCCCGGCGCCTCGTCCGTGCCGGCGAGCAGCGAGCCGACCATGGCGACCGAGGCGCCGGCCGCCAGGGCCTTCGCGAGGTCGCCGGAATACTTGATGCCCCCGTCCGCGATCACGGGAACGCCCGCGTCCCGGGCGGCGCCCACGGCCTCGAAGATCGCCGTCAGCTGCGGCACGCCCACGCCCGCCACGATTCGCGTCGTGCAGATGGAGCCCGGGCCGATGCCGACCTTCACGGCATCCGCGCCGGCGTCGATCAGGGCGCGCGTGCCCTCGGCCGTCGCGACGTTGCCGGCGATGACCTGCACGGCGTTGGAGAGCTTCTTCACCCGCGTCACGGTGTCGAGCACCGACACCGAATGCCCGTGCGCCGTGTCGACCACGATGATGTCGCAGCCCGCGTCGATCAGGCGCTCGGACCGCTCGAACCCGCCCTCCCCGGTCGTCGTCGCGGCCGCGACGCGCAGCCGGCCCTGCTCGTCCTTGGCGGCGTTCGGATAGGCGACCTGCTTCTCGATGTCCTTGACCGTGATGAGGCCGATGCAGCGGTAATGGTCGTCGACGACGAGCAGCTTCTCGATGCGGAACTGGTGCAGCAGGCGCTTGGCCTCGTCCTGCGTCACCCCCTCCTTCACCGTGACGAGGCGGTCCTTCGTCATCAGCTCCGAGATCGGCTGGTCGCGGTCGCTCGCGAAGCGCACGTCGCGATTGGTCAGGATGCCGGCGAGGCGCCCCTTGGCGCCGTTCGGGCCGCGCTCGACCACGGGGATGCCCGAGATGCGGTGGCGCTGCATGGTCGAGAGCGCGTCGGCCAGCGTCTCGTCCGGGTAGATGGTGATGGGGTTCATCACCATGCCGGATTCGTACTTCTTCACCTGGCGGACCTGCTCGGCCTGCTGGGCGGGATCGAGGTTGCGGTGGATGACGCCGAGGCCGCCGTTCTGCGCCATGGCGATCGCCATGTTCGCCTCCGTCACGGTGTCCATGGCGGAGGCCACGATCGGCAGGTTGAGGCGGATGGTGCGCGTCAGCTGCGTGCGGATGTCGGCATCCGCGGGCAGGATCTCGGAGCGGCCGGGACGCAGGAGAACGTCGTCGAAGGTCAGGCCCTCGATCAGTCCAGGCAGCCCGTGTCCGTCGCTCATGCGTCAACCCTCGTCCGCTCGTCGTCGCGCTGTGTGCGCTGCACCATGACGGGCGGGTTGACGAGGGTGCCTATCACGCTCCCCCGGCGCCCGCCACCCACGGGCCGATGACGGCCCGCCATGCAAAAAGGCCCGGGCTTGTCGCCCGGGCCTCGTCCCTCCCGCCATCCGCGCTCAGGCGGAGGGGGCGGCCTCGTCGGGCTTCTTGCCGACGCCCGACTGGGCCGCGACCTCGGCGGCGAAATCGGTCTCTTCCTTCTCGATGCCCTCGCCGAGCGCGTAGCGGACGAAGCCGGTCAGCGCGACGGGCTTGCCGGACTTCGACGCGGCCTCCTTCAGCATCTGCGAGACCGACTTCGACGGCTCGTAGACGAAGGGCTGATCGAGGAGCGTGTTCTCCTTGTAATAGGACTTGAGCCCGCTCTCGACGATCTTCGCCAGCACGTGGTCCGGCTTGCCGGCGTTCTTCTCGCGCAGGATGGCGCTCTCGCGCTCGACGGTCGCGGTGTCGACGCCCGAGCCGTCGACGGCGACGGGGTTCATGGCCGCGATATGCGCCGCGATCTGGCGGCCGAGCGCCGACAGCTCGCCGACGTCGCCTTCCGATTCGAGCGCCACGATCACGCCGATCTTGCCGAGGCCTTCCGTCACCTGGTTGTGGACGTAGGTCGCGACCACGCCGTGATGGACCGACAGCTTCGCGACCCGGCGGATCGTCATGTTCTCGCCGATGGTGGCGATCAGCTCCTGCAGCTTGTCCTTCACGGTCGTCGAGGCGCCCGGGAAGTGGGCGGCCTCGAGGGCCTCGACGCTCGCATCCGCGCCGAGCGCGATCTTGGTCGCCTCGCGCACGAAGGCCTGGAACGATTCGTTGCGCGCCACGAAGTCTGTCTCGGAATTGACCTCGACCAGCGCGGCCGAACGGCCCGGGCTCTCGACGCCGACGAGACCCTCGGCCGCCGTGCGGCCCGCCTTCTTGGCGGCCTTGGCGAGGCCCTTCTTGCGCAGCCAGTCGACCGCGGCCTCGATGTCCCCGTTCGTCTCGTTCAGGGCACCCTTGCAATCCATCATGCCCGCGCCGGTCTTCTCGCGGAGCTCCTTCACCATCGCGGCGGTCACGCCAGCCATCGGTTCGTCCTCTCGTCTGTCCAGAAATGTCGAAGCCGGCTCGCGGCCGGCTTCGAGGGAATCGGTTGCGGCGCCGACCCGACGGTCAGGCGGCCTCGATCAGGGAGCGGGCCTGCTCGATCCAGCCGTCGCGCGTGATGCGGCCGTTCAGCTTCAGCTCCGTGTCGATCTTGGCGATGTCGTCGGCCTGCAGGGCCGAGACCTGCCAGTAGTGGAAGATGCCGGCGTCGTTCAGCTTCTTGTCGAGCTGGGGGCCGACGCCGGTCAGCTTCGTCAGGTCGTCCGGCGCGCCGCGGGGCGCGGAGAGAAGCTCGAAGGCCTGCTCCGGCACTTCGATCTCGGAGGGAACCTCGCCGACGTCGGCCGCCGGCAGCTCCTCGGCCATCGGCTCCTCGGAGGCGCCGACGTCGATGCCGAGCGAGCCCTGGCCGCGCGCGATGCCGTCGACCGCCGCGCGGGCGATCAGGTCGCAATAGAGCGCGATGGCCCGGCCCGCGTCGTCGTTCGCCGGAACCGGGAACGCGATGCCCTCCGGATCGCAGTTCGTGTCGACGATGGCCGCGACCGGGATGCCGAGGCGACGCGCCTCCTTGATGGCGAGCGCCTCCTTGTTCGTGTCGATCACGAAGATGAGGTCGGGCACGCCGCCCATGTCCTTGATGCCGCCGAGCGCCTTCTCCAGCTTCTCCTTCTCGCGGGAGAGCATGAGGAGCTCCTTCTTGGTCAGGCCCTGGCCGGAGCCGCCGAGCAGCGTGTCGTCCAGCGTGCGCAGGCGGCTGATCGAGGCCGAGATGGTCTTCCAGTTCGTGAGCATGCCGCCGAGCCAGCGGGAGTTCACGTAGTACTGGGCGGACCGCTTGGCGGCCTCGGCCACCGCGTCGGCCGCCTGCCGCTTCGTGCCGACGAACAGGACGCGGCCGCCCTTGGCGACCGTGTCCGAGACGGCCTGCAGGGCGCGGTGCAGCATCGGCACCGTCTGCGCGAGGTCGATGATGTGGATGTTGTTGCGGCTGCCGAAGATGTACGTCGACATCTTCGGGTTCCAGCGGTGGGCCTGGTGGCCGAAATGCGCGCCCGCCTCGAGCAGCTGGCGCATGGAAAAGTCAGGAAGGGCCATTCTCGTCAACTCCGGTTATGCCGCCGCGATGCGATGGTCCGGCAGGTGCCGGACACCGGGACGCTCCATTGAGTCATGGAGCCAGCACCGCGTGTGGAATGCGCGCGCCTATACGGCGAAGCGGCCGTCCTGGCAAGCGCGGACCGGCCCGGACGCGCGGTCCCGCGGGGATCGCGCCCCCTCCCTTGACCCGCCTCCGGGCGCGTGGCCAACGTCCGGCCTTCCCCCGACCCGGACGACGCGACGCCGCCGATGGACACCTATGCGCCGGACCTCCTGAAGGTCCTCGAGATCATCTGGGTCAACATCATCCTGTCCGGCGACAACGCCGTCGTGATCGCGATGGCGTGCCGGGGCCTCCCGCCGAGCCGCCAGCGCATCGGCATGATCCTCGGCGCCGGCGTCGCGGTCGTCCTGCGGATCGTGTTCACGGCCGCGATCGTGCTGCTCCTCGCCACCCCGTTCCTGAAGATCGTCGGCGGGCTCCTCCTCCTCTGGATCGCCGTGAAGCTCGTGACGGACGAGGAGGGCGACGGCGACGGCGTCGCGGCGAGCGACCGCCTCTGGCACGCGGTCCGCACCGTCGCGATCGCCGACGCCGTGATGAGCCTCGACAACGTGCTCGCCATCGCGGCGGTCGCGAAGGGCTCGACGGCGCTGCTCGTCCTCGGCCTCGCCATCTCGATCCCGCTCATCGTCGCGGGCGCCTCCGTCATCATCAAGGTGCTCGAGAGGTTTCCCGTCCTGGTCTGGGCGGGCGCCGCGCTCCTCGGGTGGATCGCGGGTGACATGCTCGTCTCCGATCCCTTCGTGGTCGATCGCATCGGCCACGAGATGGCGGAGCTCATCGAGCTGCCGGCCTCCGTCGCCGTCGCGGCGCTCGTCCTCGCCGTCGCCTGGGCCATCCGGCGCCGCCGCCGGCACGCCCGGATCGACGCGGCCTGAACCGGCGCGCGCCCCTGCGCCACCCCGCGCCAGCGACGCGCCGCCGGGCGCGCCGCGACGCGGCCCGGGATCGACCGATCTCAGCCGGGCATCCCGCTCAGGGCAGCGCCACGCCCTCGCGGGCGAAGGCGCGCTGCACGCCCGGGCGGGCGCCGACGCGCCGGGCGTGGGCGGTCCAGGACGGGAAGTCAGCCGGCATGTCGTAGCCGAGATTGGCGCCGCGCCCCCAGGTCCAGAACACGACGAGATAGGCGTCCGCGACCGAGAAGCGGTCTCCGGCCACCCAGTCGGAGGCGGAGGCGGCGAGCTTCGCCTCGACCTCCTCCCAGACCCTGCGGGTCGCGGCCTTGCCGGTCTCGACGACGTCCGTCCGGCCCGCGTCCGTCGCGGCGTAGCGCTCGGCCCGCCGCGTATGGGCGTAGGCGACGTGGAGGCCGGACGCGCACCAGGCGAGCCATTCGGCGCAGCGCGCCTCGTCCCGCGGATCGTCCGGCCAGAGCCCGGCGGCCGGATGGGTGCGGGCGATGTAGCGCAGGATGGCGGGGTTCTCGGTCACGACGAAGCCGTCGTGGACGAGCGCCGGCACGCGCGCCTTGGGGTTGATGGCGAGGAAGGCCGGGCTCCGCTGCTCGCCGTCCGCGAAGGAGATGCGGACGGCGTCGAAGGCCGCCCCGGCCTCCTCGAGCGCGACATGCGGCGCGAGCGAGCACGCGCCCGGCGAGTAGTAGAGGGTCAGGGCGTTCGACATGGCGCGATCCTAGGCCCGCGCCGCGTGCGAGATCAATCGGCCGCCGGACCGGGGGCCCGTCGCGTCAGCCGAGCAAGGGCGACCAGGTCGGGTCGGACGCGTAGGACGGGGTCGGGACCGGCGTGTCCACCTTGCCCGTGATGTCGATCATGTGGAGCTTGCCGCCGCCCTGGCCGCCCGGATCGCGGAAGATCACGAGGTACTGGCCGTTCGGCGCCCAGGACGGGCCCTCGTTGTGGAACCCCTCGACCAGCGTGCGCTCGCCCGAGCCGTCGGGCTTCATGACGCCGATGGCGAAGCCGGACGGGCGCTGCTTGGTGAAGGCGATGAGGTCGCCGCGCGGCGACCAGGCCGGCTGCGAATAGGCGCCCTCGCCGAACGAGATGCGGCGCTGTCCGCCCCCGTCCGCGCTCATCACGTAGACCTGCTGCTTGCCGCCCCGATCCGATTCGAAGACGATCTGCGAGCCGTCGGGCGAGTAGGAGGGCGAGGTGTCGATCGCGTTGGTGCTGGTCAGCCGGACCGGGTTCTTGGAGGCCATGTCCATCGAGTAGATCGAGGAGACGGCGCCGTCCTGGATGGCCATGACGAGGCGGCGGCCGTCCGGCGAGAAGCGCGGGCTCGTGCTCATCTCGCCGAGGCTGCCGACCACCTGCCGCGTGCCCGTCTCGAGGTTGATGACCTGCACGCGCGGCTGCTGGCCGGACGGCTGCGCCATGAAGGCGACGTCCTGCGTCACCGGCGAGTAGCGCGGCGCGACGACCATGTTGTCGCCCTGCGTGAGGTAGCGGACGTTCTGGCCGTCCTGGTCCATGATGGCGAGCCGCTTGCGGCGGTTCTCCTTGGGGCCGCTCTCGTCGACGAAGGCGATGCGCGTGTCGAAGAAGCCGCCGACGCCCGTGATCTTCGAATAGACCGCGTCCGAGATGATGTGGCCGACGCGCCGCCAGCTCACGGCATCCGTGCCGTATTGCTGGCCGACCACCTGCTGGCCGCCGAGCACGTCCCACAGCCGGAACTCCGCCCGGACCCGGCTCGCGCCGCCGCCCGTCACCCGCCCGACCACGAGGCCCTGCGCGCCCGTCCCGCGCCAGGCGCCGAAGTTCGGGGCCGCATCGAAGGCCGGGCGCTCGGGGAAGCGCGCCTTGTCGAGGACCTGGAAGTAGCCGGACCGCGTCAGGTTGTTGGCGATGATCGCCGAGACGCGCGGGCCGAACTCGCCCTCGCCGCCGAAATCCGCGATCGCGATCGGGATCGGCTGGAAGTTGCCGCGCCGCACGTCGATCACGAGTTCGGCGCGGGCCGGCCGGACGAGCGCGGGCGCGGCCGCGGTCGCGGCGAGGCCCGCGAGGGCGGAGCGTCGGCTGAGGAGGGTCATGGTCAGGCCTTCGATGAGCGGCGTCGTCACCCGATCGCGCGGGGGTCGAAGTTCACGAGGAGATCGCGCCAGTCGTTGTAGTAGGGCTGAAACTGGGCGGGGATGCGGAGAGGCGCGCAGCGCCGCGTGGCGCGGGTCGCGCTTTCGGCGACCGTCTGGAACAGGCCGGTGCCGGAATTCGTGACGACCGGCTCGGCCGCCAGCGTGCCGTCCTGGTTGAGACGCACCCGGAGCACGGGGACGGGCGGCTTGTCGGCCGTCTGCGCGGCGACCGGCACCTGCCAGCAGCGATGGAGCTGCTCGGAGAGGAGGCCGATCAGCTGCTCGCGCTGGCTCGGGTTGAGCTTCTGCGCGCTGCCCGTCGCGGTGCCGAGCGAGGCGGTGCGCTGCACCTCCCGGCCCGTCGCGCCGGTCGATTGCGAGGCGTCCTTCGAGGCAAGCAGCTTCGAGATGTCGCCGGGGCTGAACCTGTCGGCGGCCTCCGCCTGGCGGCGCGCCTTCGCCTCGGAGTCGGCCTTGGCCTTCGCCTGAGCGACCGCCTTCGCCTTCGCGTCGGCCGCGGCCTTCGCCCTGGCGTCCGCCTCGGCCTTGGCTTCGGCCTCGGCGAGCTGCTTCATCTTGGCGTCGAGCTCGGCCTTCGCGTCCGCGTAGGCTCTCGCCTTGGCGGCCGCGACGGTCTTCGCGCGCGAATCCGCCTGCGCCTTCGCGTCGGCGGCGGCCTTCGCCTCGGCCTGCGCCTTC
>JAEUAC010000156.1 GCA_019695455.1 Methylorubrum extorquens
GTTGGTCGCCTCGTTGGCGAGCGTGCGGCGGGTCGCGGTCGCGGCCGACGTGGCGCCCGACGCGACGGCCGAGGCGCTCCGCGCCCTCCTGGCGGCCGAACAGGCCGAGACCGACTTCGCGATCGACCGCGACGGCGTGCGCGTGCTCCGCATCGAGACCCTGGACGCCACCGCGAACGCGGGCGAGCCGGCCCCGGCCGCGCAGCTCGAGCGCGGCACGACGGGCGGCCTGTCCGGCCTCGAATGGGTCGGGATCGGCCGGCGCGCGCCGGCGGAGAACGAGGTCGAGATCCGGGTCGAGGCGAGCGGCCTCAACTTCCGCGACGTCATGTGGGCCATGTCGCTCCTGCCGGACGACATCCTGGAGGACGGGTTCGCGGGCCCGACCCTCGGGCTCGAGGGCGCCGGCACCGTCACGGCCGTCGGCCCGGGCGTGACGCGCCTCGCCGTGGGCGACCGCGTGCTCGCCTTCATGCCGTCCGCCTTCACGACGACCGTCTGCGTGCCGCAGAACGTCGTGACGCACATCCCGGCCGGCGTCTCGACGGAGGCGGCCGCGACCATCCCGGTCGCCTTCCTGACGGCCTATTACGGGCTCGTGACGCTGGCGGGCCTGCGGCGCGGCGAGTGGGTGCTCATCCACGGCGCGGCGGGCGGCGTCGGCCTCGCGGCCGTGCAGATCGCCCAGCACCGCGGCGCCAACGTCATCGCCACCGCCGGATCGCGCGAGAAGCGCGAGCTCCTGGCCGCCATGGGCGTCGAGCACGTGCTGAACTCGCGCTCGTCCGCCTTCGCCGACGACCTGAAGGCGATCAACGCGGCGGGCGTCGACGTGGTGCTGAACTCGCTCGCGGGCGAGGCGATGGAGCGCGGCCTCACCACGCTGAAGTCGTTCGGCCGCTTCATCGAGCTCGGCAAGCGCGACTACGTGGCGAACACGCGGATCGGGCTGCGGCCCTTCCGGCGCAACCTCTCCTATTTCGGCGTGGACGTGGACCAGCTCCTCTCCGACCGCGACCGGGCCTCGGAGATCTTCGCCGAGGTCATCGCGCTGTTCGGCGAGGGCGTCTACAAGCCGCTGCCCTACCGGGTCTTCCCGGCCGGCGAGACGGTCGACGCCTTCCGGCTGATGCAGCAATCGGGGCATGTCGGGAAGATCGTGGTGCGGCCGCCGACGATCCTGCCGCCGCTGCCGCAGGAGGACGAGTTCCGCTTCGACGCCGCCCGCACCCATCTCCTCACGGGCGGGTTCGGCGGCTTCGGCCTCGAGACGGCGCGCTGGCTGGCCGATCGCGGCGTGCGCCACCTCGTCATGACGGGGCGGAGCGGGGCCGCGACGGACGAGGCGAAGGCGCTGGTCGCCGAGCTCGGGGCGCGCGGCGTCGCCGTGAAGGCGGTCGCCTGCGACGTGGCCGACGAGGCGGCGCTCTCGGCGCTTCTCGCGGACGTGCGTCGGACCATGCCGCCGCTCGGCGGCATCCTCCACGCCGCCATGGTGCTCGAGGATTCGCTCCTCGCCAACATGACGGAGGAGCAGTTCGCGAACGTGCTCGGCCCGAAGGTCACGGGCGTCGGCCTCCTGGACCGGCTCACCCGGAACGACGCGCTCGACTACTTCATCCTGTTCTCCTCCATCACGACCTTCGTCGGAAACCCCGGCCAGGCGGCCTACGTGGCGGCGAACGCCTATCTGGAGGGCGTCGCCCGGCGCCGCCGCGAGGAGGGCCTTCCCGCCCTCGCGCTCGCCTGGGGCGCCATCTCGGACGTGGGCGTGCTGGCGCGCCAGAAGGGGCTCGCGGAGGCGCTGGCCAAGCGCGTCGGCGTCAAGGCGATGCCGGCCCGCGAAGCGCTGGACCTGATGGTCCAGGCGCTCGGGCGCGACCCGCGGGGCGTCGAGAACGCGGTCGTCGCGATCGGCTCCCTCGACTGGTCGGCGGCCCGCCGCCTGCCGGCCCTCGCCTCGCCCACCTTCGCGGCGCTCGTGCGCGAGGGCGGCGCGATCGAGACCAGCGAGCGCGGCTCGATCGACCTGCGCGGCATGGTGGCGACGGCCGAGCCGGAGGCCGTCCGCAAGGAGGTCGTCGGCGTCATCGTCGAGGAGATCGCGACCGTGCTCCGCGTGCCGAAGGGCGACGTCGGCATGGGCAAGCGCCTCGCCGAGATCGGCCTCGATTCGCTCATGGCCATCGAGCTCGCGACCGCCCTGCAGGAACGGTTCGAGCTGTCCGCGCCGCCCTCCGGTTCCGTCGGCACGCTGACGGTGCCCGGCCTCGCGGAACACATCATCCAATCCGTGCAGACGGGTGCGCCGGATGACGAATCCCGCGTCAGCCAGGCGCTGCACGAGCGGCATGGCGGCGAGGAGATGGATGCGGCGACGACGGCCGAGGTCCTGAAGGCCGTGCAGGAAAAGGCCGCGGCCGAGCCGAGGGGTGTGCTCCAGTGACCGAGGACAGCGCGCACCGCCTGTCGGACGCCGATCGGCAGGCGCTCTTCGCGCATGTCAGCCGGCGCCGCACGAGCGAACCCAAGCCCGCGCCGGCGAAGGTGGTGGCGGCCCCCGAGGGCGCGACCGACTTCACCACGCTGCCGGGCTACAAGGAGCTGCAGACGCAGGCGACCTTCGCCCAGATGATCGGGCTGAAGAGCCCGTTCTTCCGGGTGCACGAGCACCGGGCCGGCCACGAGACGCTGATCGGCAACCGCGTCCTGGCGAACTTCTCCTCCTACGACTACCTCGGCCTGAACGGGCATCCCGAGGTGCAGGGCGCCGCGAAGGCGGCCATCGACCGCTACGGCACCTCGGCCTCGGCGAGCCGCCTCGTCGCGGGCGAGCGGCCCGTCCACCGCGAGCTCGAGGCGGCCCTGGCCGGCCTCTACGGCGTCGAGGCGGCGGTCGTGATGGTCTCGGGCCACGCGACCAACGTCGGCGTCATCGGCGCGCTCATGGGACCGAAGGACCTCATCGTCCACGACGAGCTCAGCCACAACTCGATCGTGCTCGGCGCGCAGCTCTCGGGGGCGCAGCGCCGCTCCTTCCCGCACAACGACCTCGACGCGCTCGAGAAGCTGCTCGCGGCCGGCCGGCGCCAGTACCACCGCGTGCTGATCATCGTCGAAGGCCTCTACTCGATGGACGGCGACTGGCCGGACCTCGCCCGCGTCGTCGACATCAAGTCCCGCTACGGCGCCTGGCTGATGCTGGACGAGGCGCATTCGCTGGGCGTGCTCGGCCGGCGCGGCTTCGGCCTCGTCGAGCAGACGGGCGTGGACCCGAAGGCGGTCGACATCACGATGGGCACGCTGTCGAAGACGCTGTCCGGCGCCGGCGGCTACATCGCCGGCTCGGCGGCGCTCGTCGAATACATCAAGACCTCCGTCGGCGCCTTCGTGTTCTCCGTCGGCCTCGCGCCGCCCGTCGCGGCGGCCTCGCATGCGGCGCTCGACGTGATGATGCGCGAGCCCGACCGCGTGGAGCGCCTGCGCCGCAACGGCAAGCGCTTCCTCGCCGCGGTGCGCTCGCACGGGCTCGATGCGGGCCCGAGCGAGGGCTCCGCGATCACGCCCGTGATCGTCGGCGAGTCGCTGAAGGCCGCCATGCTGTCCGACAAGCTCGGCGATCGCGGCTTCAACGTGATGCCGATCCTGCACCCGGCCGTGCCGGAGCGGCTGGCGCGCCTGCGCTTCTTCATCACGTCCCAGCACACGGACGAGCAGATCGACGAGGCCGCCCGCGCGACGGCCGAGGAGATCGGCGGCCTCGTCGGCACCGCCGACGTGATGCAGAGCTTCGCCAAGGGCCTCGCCTGACGGCGGCGCCCTCCCCGCCTCGCGCGAGGCCCGCCCGCGCGAGGCGGGGTCGAGGGCGGCGGCTAGGCCGCGTTCTCGGGCCGGTAATCCGGCACCAGGCGCCGCAGCACGGCCCGGATCGCGGCGGCGTCGCGGGACGCGACCGCGATCGCGAGCGCCTGGAGGTCGGCCCGGACGGCCGCCGCGTCCCGGGGCGCGACGCGGGTCGCCGTCACGCCGGGGACGCTCGTCGGCAGCAGGGCCTCGCCGCCCGCCTCCAGCACCTCCTGCAGGCGCTCGCCCGGGCGCAGCCCCGTGAACCGGATCGGGACGTCGACGTCCGGCTCGAGCCCCGCGAGGCGGATGGCCCGGCGGGCGAGGTCCAGGATCCGCACCGGCTCGCCCATGTCGAGCACGAAGGTCGGCGAGGAATCCGGCGAGGCGGAGCCGAGGCTCGAGGCCATCAGGACGAGGCGCACGGCCTCGCTCACGGTCATGAAGTACCGTTCCACCTCCGGATGCGTGACCGTGACCGGGCCGCCCTCCGCGAGCTGGCGGGCGAAGAGGGCGAGGACCGAGCCCGACGAGCCGAGCACGTTGCCGAACCGGACGGTGACGAAGCGCGTGGGGCGGCCGTCCAGGCGGGCGCTGCGGTCGCGTTCCGCCCACAGGTGCTCGCCCGCGCGCTTGGTGGCCCCGAGGATCGAGACCGGCGCCACGGCCTTGTCGGTCGAGATGAACACCGCGCACAGGGCGCCCGCCGCCACGGCCGCCTCGCCCACGATCTCGGTGCCGAGCGTGTTGGTGGCGGCCGCCTCCGCCGGATGCGTCTCGACGATGTCGACGTGCTTCAGGGCCGCCGCGTGGAACACGAGCTCCGGCCGGAAGGACGCGAAGGTCGCCGCGATCCCGGACGCGTCGCGCACGTCGCCGAGCACCTGCACGAGGTCGAGCGCGGGGTGGCGCGCGGCGATCTCGCTGCGGATCGACCAGAGCGCGAGCTCGGAGAGGTCGAGCAGCAGGAGCCGGCGCGCGCCGAGCGAGGCCACCTGCCGGCAGATCTCCGAGCCGATGGAGCCGCCGGCCCCCGTGACGGCGACCGCCCGGCCCGCGACGAGCGCCCGGGCGGGGCCGAGATCCATCTCGCGCGGCGGGCGGCCGAGGAGGTCGTCGATGGAGACGGGCGAGAGCTTCACGCTGTCGGCGGCCCCGAGATCCGTCAGGCCCTCGGCCGGGCGGACGATCGCGAGGCCGAGCCGGCCGGCCGCGCCCGCCAGCGCCTCCGCATCCGCCGAGCCGAGCGCCTCGCGGGTCACGATGAGGCGACGCGGCCGCTGACCGCGCGCCTCCGCACCGGCCAGCACGGTCTCGAGCTCGTGGAAGCCGCCGAGGACCGGCACGCCGCCGATGCGCTCGCCGAGATAGCGCGGCTTCGCCGTGAGCAGCCCCACGGGCTCCAGCGCCGCGACCGGATCGCGGCGGAGCCGTTCGACCAGGGCCAGCGCCTCCTCGCCCGTGCCGGCCACGAGGACCGGCACGCGGTAGCGTCCCTGGAAGGCGCGCCGCTCCGTCCGCTGCCGCCGGTAGCTGCGATAGAGGAGCCGCGGTCCGGCCAGCAGGGCGACCTGCGCGAGGTAGTAGATGAAGGGCACAGTGCGGGGCACGATGAGGGCGCCGCGCGAGACGAAATCCACGAGGCCCAGCACGACCGCCGGCGCGGCCGCCGCGAGCGCGATCCGGGTCAGGTCCGTGGAGCCCGCGTATTTCCAGGGGAAGCGGTCCAGCCGCGCGACCGCGTAGGCGGCGAGCGCGACCGGCAGCGCCAGGAGGCATGCCGTCCCGATCGGCTCGAGACGGGCCGCGAAATCCGCCCATCCCCATCTCAGCAGGAAGGCGAGGCCGAGCGCGACGGCCGTCATGGCCGTGTCGTGCAGCCAGATCAGCGCGCGACGGCGGGTCATGGCGCCGCCCCGCCGCCTGCGGCCGCCCGCCAGGCCCGGCCGCACGCGACGAGCGCGTCGGCCGTGCTGGTCCGGTCCTCGAAGCCGAACACGGCCCGGAAGCGGCCGGACCCGACCGCCGCGTCGTCGAGGAGCCGCCGGGCGAAGCCCGGGCGGCGCGCGAGCCGGCCGGCGAGGCGCAG
>JAEUAC010000185.1 GCA_019695455.1 Methylorubrum extorquens
GCCCCCGCGATCGCCTCCTACGAGGACAAGCTCGCCCAGCGCGCCTGGGCCTGAGAGCGCGTCCGGCTGGATTCGGGGTGAGCGGCGTGGCGCGTGGCGCCACGTGCCGCAGGGTGCGTCCACCAAACATTAACCACACCGGCCTGCATTGCTCCGCTGACCTCACGGAGCCCCTCATGACGCCCCGCCTGGCCGCCCTCGCGCTCGCCGCGACGCTCGCCCTTCCTGCCGCCGCCTCCGCGCAATCCTTCGGCGCGTGTCTCGGGAGCCTGCGCTCCGCCGCGATCGCGAAGGGGGTGTCGGGCTCGACCTTCGACCGCGCCCTGCGCGGCGTCGAGCCGGACATGAGCGTCATCACGGCGATGGAGAACCAGCCGGAGTTCAAGACGCCGATCTGGGACTATCTCGCGACGCTGACGGACGAGGAGAAGGTGGCGGAAGGCCAGGCGATGCTGCGCAAGCACGCCGGCACGCTCGCCGAGGCCGAGCGGCGCTTCGGGGTCGACCGGCACACGATCGTGGCCGTCTGGGGCGTCGAGAGCGATTACGGGAAGTCGGGCGGCAAGATGCCCCTCGTGCAGGCGCTCGCGACCGGGGCCTGCCTCGCCAAGCGCCGCAACGCCTTCTTCCGCGACGAACTCACGGCGACGCTGCGCATCATCGAGCGCGGCGACCTCGAGGCGGACGACCTGAAGGGCTCCTGGGCGGGCGCCTTCGGCCACACGCAGTTCATCCCCTCGACCTACATGCGGCTCGCCGTGGACGGGGACGGCGACGGCCGCCGCGACCTCGTCAACTCGATCCCGGACGCGCTCCACTCGACGGCCAACTTCATGGCCAAGGCCGGCTGGCGCACGGGCGAGGCCTGGGGCTACGAGGTCGACGTGCCGGAGGGCTACGGCGGCCCGAGCGGCCGCACGGCGCGCCATCCCGTCTCGTACTGGGCGGGCCGCGGCCTCAAGAAGCTCGGCGGCGGCGCGCTCGGCGGGTCCGGCCAGGCCGGGCTCCTCATGCCGGCGGGGCGCGACGGCCCGGCCTTCCTCGTCTTCAAGAACTACGATTGCGCCTATTCGTACAACGGCGCGGACAGCTACGCGCTGGCGATCTCCGTCCTGTCGGACCGCCTGAAGGGCCGGCCCGGCATCCGGACCGCCTGGCCGACGGACGACCCGCCGCTGTCGCGCGCCCAGCGCCGCGACCTCCAGCGCAAGCTCGCGGCCCGCGGCTACGACGTCGGCGAGCCGGACGGCCGGGTGGGCCAGAAGACGCGCGACGCCATCAAGGAGATCGAGCGGTCCGTCGGCATGAGCCCGACCGGCCGCCCGGGCGGACGCGTGCTCGAAGCCCTGCGCTGAGCGCCGTGGCCGAGACGATCGCGCTCGCGGGACCCGACGGCGCCCGCGCGACGCTCGCTCTTCGAGGCGCCGAGCCGCTCGCCTGGCGGGCCGGGGGGCGGGACCTCCTCTGGCACGGCGATCCGGCGCATTGGGACTTCCGGGCGCCGCTCCTGTTCCCGCTGGTCGGTGCCTCGCGGGACGGCGTCGTCCGGGTCGACGGCCGCGCCCACCCGATGCCGCAGCACGGCTTCGCCCGCCGCGCCGCCTTCGACCTCGTCGAGGCGGCCGGGGACCGGGCGCTGCTGCGGCTCGCCGACGATGCCGGGACCCGCGCCGCCTACCCCTTCGCGTTCCGGCTCGACGCCGCCGTGACGCTCGGGGCGGCGAGCCTGCGGTTCGACTGGACGCTCGCCAACCGGGGCGAGACGCCCATGCCCTACGCGCTCGGCTTCCACCCGGCCTTCCCCTGGCCGTTCGCGGCGGCGGACCGGGCCGGCCACGCGGTCCTGTTCGACGCGTCCGAACGCCCGCGCGTGCCCGAGGTCGCGGCCGGCGGCCTCCTGTCGCGCGCGACCCGGGCGGTGCCCCTCGCGGAGAGGCGCCTGCCGCTCTCGCCGGACCTCTTCACGGAGGCGCTGGTCTTCCTCGACGCCGCCAGCCGGTCCATGGCCTTCACGGGGCCGGACGGCGCCGCGATCGTCCTGGAGACGGAGAGCTTCCCCCACCTCGCCATCTGGACGCGGCCGACCGCCCCGTTCCTGTCGCTCGAATGCTGGACCGGCCACGCGGACTGGGCCGATGCCGCGGGCGACCTCGCCGGACGGGCCTCCATGATCGTCCTCGCCCCCGGCGAGAGCCGCCGCCACGCCGCGACGCTGCGCTTCGCGCCGGCGCCGTAGGACGCCCGGCGGATCGCCCTGGCGCTCCGGCGCCGTCCGGCCTAATCCGCCCCGATGACGATCACGCCAGCCGACATCGCGGGTGCCGCCGCCCGCATCGCGCCCCACATCCGCCGGACCCCGGTCCTCGACCTGCCGGCGGGGGCGCTGGGGCACGACGGGCCGGTCTCGCTGAAGCTCGAGTTCCTGCAGCATGCCGGCTCCTTCAAGAGCCGCGGCGCCTTCAACTCGCTCCTGTCCGGCCCCGTGCCCCCGGCCGGCGTGACGGCGGCGTCGGGCGGCAACCACGGCGCGGCCGTCGCCTATGCGGCGAAGGTGCTGGGCGTGCCGGCCCGCATCTTCGTGCCGGAGATCGCCAATCCGGCGAAGATCGAGGCGATCCGGCGCCAGGGCGCGCAGGTGACGATCGGCGGCGCGCGCTACGCGGAGGCCCAGGAGGCCTGCGACGCCTTCGCGGCGCAGTCCGGCGCGCGCCTCGTCCACCCGTTCGGCGCGGCCGCGACCATCGCCGGGCAGGGCACGGCGGCGCTCGAATGGGAGCGTCAGGCCGAGCGGCTCGACACGGTGCTGGTCGCCGTCGGCGGCGGCGGGCTCGTCTCCGGGCTGGCGTCCTGGTGGCGGGGCCGCGCGACGCGGGTCGTCGGGGTCGAGCCGGAGGGATCCTGCGCACTGCACGCGGCGCTCGCGGCCGGGCGCCCGGTCGACGTGGACGTGAACTCGGTCGCGGCCGATTCGCTCGGCGCCCGGAACGTCGGCGACCTCGTCCTCGACCTCTGCCGGGACGCGGTCGAGCGGGTGGTGCTGGTGACGGATGCCGCCATCACGGACGCCCAGCGCCACCTCTGGCGCGAATTCCGGATCGCGGCGGAGCCGGGCGGGGCGGCCGCCCTCGCGGCGCTCCTCTCCGGCGCCTACAGGCCCGCGCCCGGCGAGACCGTCGGCGTGCTCCTCTGCGGGGCCAATCTCGACGCGGCGAGCTTCGCCCGGATCGCCGCGACCGTCCCGGACTGAACCGCAACGCTTCGCGCGATCGGGCCGTTGGCCCGGCTCTCACCGGAGCCGCGCATGCCCGACTATCCGAAGCCCCCCTTTCCCGACCAGCCGCAGGCGATGCCGGGCGAGACCGCCCGCATGGACCCCGTGCCCGACCACGGCGAGCGGAGCTATCGCGGCCATGGACGCCTCGCCGGAAAGCGCGCGCTCATCACGGGCGGCGATTCCGGCATCGGCCGGGCGGTGGCGATCGCCTTCGCGCGCGAGGGCGCGGACGTCGCGATCGCCTATCTCGACGAGCACGAGGACGCGAAGGACACGGGCCGCCTGGTCGAGGAGGCCGGCCGCGCGTGCCTGCTCCTCCCGGGCGACGTGTCGGAGCCGGAGACCTGCCGGTCCATCGTCCGCCAAACGGTCGAGGCGTTCGGCGGCATCGACATCCTCGTGAACAACGCCGCGCACCAGAGCTCGGTCGACACGCTGGAGGATCTCACGGACGACGAGATCGTGCTGACCTTCAAGACGAACATCATCGCCATGTTCATCATCACCAAGGCGGCCCTGCCGCACATGAAGCCGGGCGCCTCCATCATCAACACGGCCTCGGTCAACGCCGACGATCCGAGCCCGCAGCTCCTGCACTACGCGGCCACGAAGGGCGCCATCGAGAACTTCACGGCCTCGCTCGCCCAGTCCCTCGCGGAGCGGGGGATCCGGGCGAACTCGGTCGCGCCGGGCCCGATCTGGACCCCCTTGATCCCGTCCACGATGCCGGCCGAGAAGGTGACGACCTTCGGCTCGCAGACGCCCATGAAGCGGCCCGGCCAGCCGGCCGAGCTCGCGCCCGTCTACGTGCTCCTCGCCTCCGACGAGGCGAGCTACGTGTCCGGCACCATGGTCGGCGTCACGGGCGGCAAGCCCATCGTCTGACCGCCACGCGGATTCGCGGATCCGTGATGAAACCTCCGGCGCGCCTCGTTCGTAACATCGAAGCCGAGGCGCGCTCGGACGGAGACCCTCCCGTGATGACGAGATCCCGCCGCATCCGTGCCGCCTGCCTTGTGTTCGGTCTCGTGGCCGTCGCGACCGCCGCCTTCGGGCAGGCGCCGTCGCCGACGCTCCGCGTGCGCGGCACGGTCCAGAGCGTCGACGGCCAGATCCTGACCGTGAAGTCGCGCGAGGGCGACGTCGTGCCCGTGACGCTGAAGGACGGCTGGACGATCGGCGGCATCAAGGCCGCGACCCTCGCCGACATCAAGCCCGGCACCTTCGTCGGCGCCGCCGCCATGCCGCGAGGCGACGGACCGATGACCGCCATCGAGGTGCTGGTGTTCCCGCCGGGCGTGAAGAGCGGCGAGGGCCATTACGGCTGGGACCTGATGCCGGAGAGCACGATGACGAACGCGACCGTCGCGAGCGCCGTCACGGGCGTGTCCGGCCCCGTCGTCACGCTGACCTACCCGGGCGGCGAGAAGCAGGTCGCCATCACGGCCGAGACGCCGCTCGTCACCTTCGCGCCGGCCGAGAAGTCCGACCTGAAGCCCGGCATGTCCGTCTTCATCCCCGCCACCCGCGAGGGCGCCGGCCTGACGGCCGGCCGGGTCATCGTCGGCAACAACGGCATCGCGCCCCCGATGTGAGCGGCGCGGCGTCGCGCTAGCCGTCGGTTAGGCGTCGATGGCCGGCTCGCGGCCGGCCACGACGGGATCGGGTCCGGCCGGTGCCGGCCCGCCGCGTGCTCAGATGACCTTCACGCGGGCGCCGACGGGGACGCGCTCGTAGAGGTCGGTGACGTCCTCGTTCATCATGCGGATGCAGCCGGAGGAGACGTTCTGGCCGATCGTGTGCGGCTCGTTCGTGCCGTGGATCCGGTAGAGCGAGGAGCCGAGATAGAGCGCGCGGGCGCCGAGCGGGTTGTCGGGGCCGCCCGCCATGTGGCGGGGCAGGTCGGGCCGGCGCTTCAGCATCTGGGCGGGCGGCGTCCAGGACGGCCATTCCTTCTTGGCCGAGACCGTCTTCATGCCGGCCCATTCGAAGCCCGGTCGGCCGACGCCGATGCCGTAGCGGATGGCCTGGCCGCCGGGCTGGACGAGATAGAGGAAGCGCGACGGCGTATCGACGACGATCGTGCCCGGCGCCTCGCGGCCGTCGAAGGCGACGACCTGGCGGCGGTATTCGGGCGCGGTCTCGCGGGCGATGGACGCGACCGCGGCACCGGACGGCAGCGCCGCCATGCGGCGCCTCTCCGCCCGGGGCGCGGGATCGGCGAAGGGGTCCTCGGGCAGGGCGGACAGGGCGGGCGCCTCCCGCATCGGCCCGGCGCCGGGCTCGCGGCCCGTCATCAGGAGCTCGATGAAGCCGCCGCCGAGGTTGGGGCGGCCGGGCTGGTTGTAGAGGGCCTGGGCCCGGGCGTCGGCGACGCCGAGGGCGGCCGTGGCCACGAGGGCGAGGGACAGGAAACGCGGTGTCATGGAGGGGCGGCTCGCGGATGGGACGCGCGACCGATCGCGCGATCCGACGTTCCGCCCGGCCCGCTTAAGGCTTCGGTGAAGGCCGGTAGGCTTAACGCCCGCCGGCCCCCGCCCTCTGCGATCGTGGTTGCCGGGGCGTTGCGGAAGGCGGTTAACGCCGCCTTGCCGCTCCGCCGCTGCGCTCACCAGCTCGCGATGACGGCGCCCTTGAAGGTCTGCGCGATGAAGGCCTTCACGTCGGGCGAGCGGTAGGATTCGACCAGCTCCTTGACCCAGGGCTTGTCCTTGTCGGCGGCGCGCACGGCGAGGATGTTGACGTAGGGCCCCTTCGGATCCTCCTTCAGGATCGCGTCGCCCGGGTTCAGGCCGGCCGCGGTCGCGTAGTTCGTGTTGATGGAGGCGGCGTCGACGTCCTCCAGCGAGCGGGGCGTCTGGGCCGCGTCGACCTCCAGGAACTTGAGGCGCTTCGGGTTCTCGACGATGTCCGCGACGCTCGGCTTGAAGCCGACGCCCGGCTTGAGCCCGATGACGCCCTTGTCCTGCAGGAGCAGCAGCGCCCGGCCGCCGTTGGTCGGGTCGTTCTGGATGGCGATGGTCCCGCCGTTCGGCACGGCGTCGAAGCTCTTGAAGCGCTTCGAGTAGATGCCGAGCGGGAAGTTGACCGTGTAGCCGGCCGCCTCGATCCGGTACTTCCGGTCCGCCTTCTGGTTGTCGAGATAGGGCGTGTTCTGGAACGAGTTCGCCTCGATCTCGCCCGCGTCGAGGGCCGCGTTCGGCACGACGTAGTCGGAGAACTCGATGATCTTGAGGTCGAGTCCCCGCTTCGCCGCGATCGGCTTCACGGCCTCGAGGATCTGGGCGTGCGGCCCGGGCGTGACGCCGATGCGGATCGTCTGCTGGGCGAGCGCCGGCAGCGCGGCGAGCGAGGCCAGGAGGCCGGCGGCGAGGACGAGAGGCTTCATGCGGAGGGCACTTCTGCGGGAGGAAGGGGGCGACGGCCTCCTGGCGGAGGACGTCAGCCGTGGCGCAGGCGCTTGTTGAGGCGCCGCGAGAGGTGGTCGCCCGTGCTCTGGACGAGCTGGACGAGGACGATCAGCACGACGACCACGACCGCCATCACGTCCGGCATGAAGCGCTGGTAGCCGTAGCGGATGCCGAGGTCGCCGAGGCCGCCGCCGCCGACGGCCCCGACCATGGCCGAGAAGCCGAGGAGGCTGACGATCGCGAGCGTCAGCGACAGGACGATCGCGGGCAGCGCCTCGGGCACGAGGACCTTCGCGACGATCTGGAGGGGCGAGGCGCCCATGGCGCGCGCGGCCTCCACCAGCCCCTGGTCGACCTCCCGGATCGATCCCTCGACCAGGCGGGCGATGAAGGGCATCGCCGCGATGGTGAGGGGCACGATGGCGGCCTTGGTGCCGATGGAGGTGCCGACGAGGAGCCGCGTGAAGGGGATGATCGCGACCACGAGGATGATGAAGGGCGTCGAGCGGGTGGCGTTCACGAGGAAGCCGAGGACCCGGTTGAGGGCGGGGGCCGCGAACAGCTCGCCGCGCCCGCTGGTCGCCAGGAAGATCCCGAGCGGCAGGCCGAGGAGCGTCGCGAGGGAGGCCGCGACGGCCACCATCCACAGCGTGTCGAGCGTCGCGTCGAGGACGAGGCGCAGGATCTCAGGCGACATGGCCGATCACCTCCGTGTCGAGGGCGCGGGCCGCCAGGAACGCGAGGGCGGCGTCCAGCGTGGCGGGCTCGTTCGGCAGGCTCACGACCAGCGTGCCGAAGGGGCGGCCCGCGATCTCGTCCACCGAGCCGGACAGGATGTTGAGGTCGAGCCCGAGCTCCCGCGACAGTTCGGAGAGGATCGGGTCCGTCGCGTGCGGGCCGCGGAAGAGGATGCGCAGGGCGACCGCGCCGCCCGGGACCGGCTCCGGCCGCAGACGCTCCCGGAGATAGGGCGGCAGGGCGTGGCCGGTCTCGGTCGACAGGAAGGAGCGCGTCGTCGGGTGCCTCGGGCGCGTGAACACGTCGAACACGTCGCCGTGCTCGACGATGCGGCCGTCCTCGATGACGGCCACCTCGCGGGCGACGGCCCGGATCACGGACATCTCGTGCGTGATGAGGAGGATGGTGAGGCCGAGATCGCGGTTGATCGAGGCCAGGAGGTCGAGGATCGACCGGGTCGTCTCGGGATCGAGCGCGGAGGTCGCCTCGTCCGAGAGCAGCACCGTCGGGCGCGTGGCGAGGGCGCGGGCGATGCCGACCCGCTGCTTCTGCCCGCCCGACAGCTCCACCGGATAGCGGCCGCGCTTGTCGGCCAGGCCCACGAGATCGAGCAGCGGGTCCACGCGCCTGCGGATCTCGTCCCGGCCGAGCCCCGCGATCTCGAGCGGCAGCGCCACGTTGTCGTAGGCGGTGCGCGACGAGAGCAGGTTGAAGTGCTGGAACACCATGCCGACCCGCCGCCGCACGTCGCGCAGGCCGCGCTCGTCGAGGGACGACACCTCCGTCCCGTCCACGACGACCCGGCCGCTGGTCGGCCGGTCGAGCCCGTTCACGAGCCGGATCAGCGTCGACTTGCCGGCGCCGCTCCGCCCGATGACGCCGAGCACGGAGCCGGACGGAACGGCCAGGTCGATCCCCGACAGCGCCCGGACCGCGGCCGCGCCCCGGCCGCGGGCCGCGAAGGTCTTCGAGACCGCCTCGAAGCGGATCGCCGCCGCCTCGGACGGCAGCGGCGTGGCGCCGACGAGTGCGGTCGGCCGGATGGACAGGGTCATGGAAGGTGCGGCCGAACGCTCGACGTGGACTGAAATAACGGACGCGTTCGTCGCACGATCGCCGAGATAGCGCAATGGATCGTTCTTTTAAAAGAACGACCGTGCGGGGATGATCGCTCTCGTCGGCTGGGGCGGCGGCCGGGCGGATGGTGCGGGCGGCGGGGGTCGAACCCGCACGGGCTCGCGCCCGAGGGATTTTAAGTCCCTTGCGTCTACCGGTTTCGCCACGCCCGCGACCGGCCCGGATGGCGGGCCTCGGGGGTCGGTAGCCGAGGGCGGCGGCGAAATCCACCGTCGCGCGGCGCCGCGCCCGTGCGGAGCGGAACCCGGGCGGCGTCCCGCCATTTCACGGGCGCCGCTTTCGCCCCGCCGCCGGAGCCCGACGATGACCGCGCCGCTGCCGCCTTCCGCCTTCGCCCATCCGGCCGTGCTCCTCTCGGGCCCGGTCGACTACGCCATGTACCGGGACTTCCGCGGCCAGTTCGAGAGCGTGGCCTGCGAGGGCGTGGTCTCGGTCGAGCTCACGACGCTCGGGGGCGATCCCGAGGTCGCCCGCATGATGGGCGAGGACATCCGCTTCCGGACCGACATGCACCCGGATTGCCGGTTCGTGTTCCTCGGCAAGGCGGCGATCTACTCGGCCGGCACCACCTTCATGAGCTTCTTCGCGCGCGGGAACCGCTACCTGACGCGCGGCACGCGCCTCATGGTGCACGAGCGCAAGATGCAGAAGGACCTGCGGATCGAGGGGCCGCTCACGACCTGCATCGCGCCCATCAAGGCCGCGCTGCACGAGATCGAATGCTCGATCGCCATCCAGAACGAGGGCTTCGAGAACCTGATCCGCGGCTCGAAGGTGACCATGGAGGAGGTGCTCCGGCGCGCGCCGGAGAACTGGTACATCGAGGCCGAGGAGGCGCGCTCGCTCGGGCTGATCGAAGGCGTGATCTGAGCGCTCAGGCGGCCGGCCGGCGGGCGCGGTCCGGGCCGTCCGGGTCGCGGCCGAAGAAGACGCGGTTCAGGTCGGATTCGCGCAGCGCGATGGCGGCCAGCGCCGAGCGGTCGGCCCGCCGCAGGGCCTCGTTCCGCATCGCCTCGAGCCGCCGCATGGCGCTCGCGTATTCGGTGGGCGTGATGTGCATGGGTCTCCTCGCCGGACGGTGCAGGCGACGGAGGGGAGCTTGGTCGATTCCCGTGACGGCATCGCGGCGCATGCGTGACGATGGGGCGGCATCCCGGCCGGCATCGTGTCGCGGCGGGTCGCCTCAGAGGGGCCAGCCCAGGCGGCGTGCCACGGCGAGCGCCGTCTCGGCCCGGGACGGGGCGCCGTCGCGGGCGGCGCGGGCGGCCGCGTAGGCGTCGATCGCGATCCGGTCGGAGGGGATGCGGCGCAGGAAGCGCTCGGCGATCTCGTGGATCACGACGTCGGGCTTCACGCGCGCCACGTAGTCCCAGTCGATCGAGGCCGACCAGACCGAGTGCAGCTCGCTCACGCATTCGGCCAGCATGACGCCGAGCGTGTAGCCCTCCTCGGCCGCGTAGGAATCGCCGAACAGGACCACGCGGAGCGGCGCGGCCTCGGGCGAGGCGTTCGCGTAGACGAGCCGGGAGCCGACATGCAGCCCGGGATTGTGGCCG
>JAEUAC010000275.1 GCA_019695455.1 Methylorubrum extorquens
ACGGTCGAGTCGGCGGCAGGCCTGATCGGATGCGTGTGGTTCCCGTCCTTCGATTCCAGCCAACCGCAGACCCGCATGTTCGCGGCCGACGTGCTCAAGCCCGTGAGCGGCGCGGATCTCGACGATTCGCCCGCCGGCGAGAGCGGGGCGTGAGGGCCGCGTCCCGATCCGGACCGGTCCCGGGCGCGGCCGGGGGACCCGATCTTTTTGCGGCCGGCACCGCATCCGACCGGCCCCGTCGCGGCTAACCCTCCCGATGCCGCCGCTGCGGCAGAGGGAGAGACAGATGTCGAAGAGCCTATTCGTAGTGGGTGCGGTGCTGGCCGGCACGGCGCTCGGCGGCGCGGCCGCCCGGGCCGAGACGGTCGCGGCCCTGATCGGGGACGCCACGCTCGCCCACGTGGACACGGCGACCGGCAAGGTCGCGAAGAGCGTCACGGTGACCGGCATCGCCGGCCCGATCCTCGGCATCGACGTGCGCCCGGCCGACGGCATGCTCTACGCGGTCGTCTCCGACGGGAGCGTCGTCACGATCGACCCGGCGAGCGGCAAGGCGACGCCCAAGTCCAAGCTCGACGCCATGCTGGCGGCCGGGACCGTCGCGACGGTCGACTTCAACCCGGTCGCGGATCGTCTGCGCATCATCGGCTCGGACGGGACGAACCTCCGGGCCAACGTGGACGACGGCAAGGTCACGAAGGACGGGCAGCTGAAGTTCGCCGAGACCGACACCATGAAGGGCAAGGCCGCCAAGGTCGTCGCCGGCGCCTACACCAATTCCATGAAGGGCGCGAAGGAGACGGCCCTGTTCGACATCGACGCCTCCGGCACCCTCCTGAAGCAGGCGCCGCCGAACGACGGCGTGCTGAACACGGTGGGCGCGCTCGGCATGCCGGGGGAGGGGATCGCCTTCGACATCCTGTCGGACGGCAAGGGCGGCAACCAGGCCTGGGCGATGGCGGGCGACACGCTCTACCGGGTCGATCTCGCGACCGGCAAGGGCGAGGCCGCCGGCAAGATCGCCGGCCTGACCGGGGCCGTGCGCGACATCGCCATCCTGCCCGCGATGTGACCTAGGATGGGTCGTCGCCCGTCGCGCCTCGTCGGCGTGCCGGGCGACGGCCCTTCTCGACGCGACGGCCCGGACCATCATGGGTGCTTTCGACCACGCGGCGGAACTCGAGGCGTGCGCCCGTCGGGATCCCGCGGCCCTGCGGCGCCTGTACGAGCGGGACGGCGGGTTCCTCATGGCGGTCGCCCTCCGCATCGTGCGCCGCCGCGAGGTGGCGGCCGACATCGTCCACGACGCCTTCCTGGACATCTGGGAGCGCGCCGGCCGCTTCGACCGCGACCGAGGCGCCGCCCGGGCCTGGATGACCAGCATCGTGCGCTACCGGGCCCTCAAGCATCTGCGCCAGACGGGCCGGGAGCGGGTCTTCGATCCCGAAGAGCACGGACGGGACCCGGACGACGCGCCCGATCCGCTCGCCGCGCTCGAGACGGTCCAGGATGCCGTCCGGCTCCGCGAGTGCCTGGCGCGCCTGGAACCGGAGCGCCGCCGGGCGATCGGCCTCGCCTACACGGACGGCCTCACGCATGCCGAGATCGCGGGCCGCGTCGGTGCGCCGCTCGGAACCGTGAAGGCCTGGATCCGCCGCAGCCTTCTGGCGCTGAAGGAGTGCCTTTCATGATCCCCAGCGCCCCCCATGACCGCGACATCCTCGCCGGCGAATACGTGCTCGGCCTGCTGGACGGCGAGACGACCCGCGAGGTCGAACGCGCGCTGGACTCCGACCCGGACCTGCGCCGGCGCGTCGAGGCGTGGGAGGTCAGGCTCCAGCCTCTCTCCGAAGGCCTCCCGTCCGGCGCGGCCGATCCCGCGCTGTGGGAGCGGATCGAGCGCGACCTGACGGTCATGAGGTACCGGCGGGGGAGGGCCACGGGCTCGCCGGGCCGCCTGACGGCACGCGCCTGGCGCAGCCCCGCCTTCTGGCGCGCCACGACGGCGCTCGCCAGCGCGGCGGCGCTCCTGCTCGCGATCCTGCCGGTGCCCGTCGGGCCGCGCGACGACAGCCCGACCCGGTTCTACGCCCTCATGCAGACGCGCGACGCGGCCGGCGCCGAGACCGGACCGGGCTGGCTGATCCAGGTCGCGGCGGACGGCACGGTCCGGTCGGTGCCGCTCGCGACCGTCGAGCCGGGGCAGGGCCGTTCGCTCCAGCTCTGGACCTTGTGGGACCCGGCGCGCGGCCCGGTCTCGCTCGGGATCCTGCCGCCCGGCGGCTCCGTGCGGCTGCCGCCGGATCGTCTCGCCACAATCGGGTCCGGCCAGCTCTTCGAGATCACGCTCGAACCGGAGGCCGGATCGCCGACCGGCCGGCCCACCGGTCGCATCCTGTTCATCGGCCGGGCCAGCGCCCCGCCGACGCAGGCGCTCTGACGCCGTCGATCGCGCCCGGGATCACGCCTCGGGACGGCTCGCCGGGCCGTCGGCGTCGCGCGGGCGGCTCGGTCGTTCCCGGGCGGGCGCGGCTCCGCGCCATCGCAGCGCGTCGATCAGCGCCCGGAGCGCGGGCGTGGTCTGCCGGCTGAGATGGTAGAGGTGGTAGCCCTGGAAGGGCGGGCACCACCCGTCCAGGACCTGGACGAGCTGCCCTGCCGCCACCTCGGCCGCGACGTCGCCCTCCAGCGCGTAGCCGAGGCCGGCGCCCGCCCGGATGGCCGCCGCCGCGAGCGTGGCGTCGTTGACCGTCAGCTGTCCGCCCGGCCGCACCCGGACCTCCTGCCCGTCGCGCGCGAATTCCCAGGGCAGGAGGCCGCCGCCGCCGATCAGGCGATAGTTGACGCAGTTGTGCCCTTCCAGGTCCGCCGGCGTCTCGGGCCTGGGATGGCGCTCGAAATAGGCGGGCGTGCCGACCACGACCGTGCGCATGTCCGGCCCGACCCGCACGGCCACCATGTCCCGTTCGACCGACTCGCCGAACCGGATCCCCGCATCGAACCCGGCCGCCACGATGTCGGTCAGGCGGTCGTCGACGACCACTTCCACGGCGATCGAGGGGTGGTCCAGGAGGAACCGCGGCAATGCCGGATCGAGGACGCCGCGGGCCGCCGACGAGAAGGTCGTCAGCCGCAGCGTTCCGGACGGCTCGCCGCGCCAGTCCGCCAGCGCGTCGAGACCGCGGCCGACCTCCGCCAGCGCCGGCTCGAGCGACCGCAGTAGCCGCTCGCCGGCCGGCGTCGCCGCCACGCTGCGGGTCGTGCGCGCCAGGAGGCGGACGCCGAGCCGCTCCTCCAGGCCCCGCATCGCGTGGCTGAGGGCGGAGGGCGAGAGGCGGAGCTCCGCGGCGGCGCGGGTGAAGCTGCGCGTGCGGGCCACGGCCGCGAAGGCCGCGAGATCGTCGAGCGTTCCCCGCCGCATTGCTGAATCCCGCTCACAGACCCTTGCCGCCGATACCGTCTAATCGCAACGAGGACGCTGCGCTATCCCGTCCTGGGGCATGAAGGACGTTCAGCAATGACCATGACGCAATATCGCACGCTCGGCCGCTCGGGTCTCGCCGTGAGCCCGCTGGCGCTCGGCACCATGACGTTCGGCACGGCCCGGTGGGGGATGGACGAGAGCGGCAGCCGTGCCGTGTTCGACGCCTATGTCGACGGGGGCGGCAACCTGATCGACACGGCGGACGTGTATGCGGGCGGCGAGAGCGAGGCGATGATCGGGCGCTTCGTCGCCGAGCGCTCCCTGCGGGACCGGCTGGTGCTCGCGACCAAGTCGGGCTTCGCCGGCGGGCCCGGCCCGCATGCCGGCGGCAACGGTGCCAAGCACGTCCACGCGGCCCTCGACGGATCGCTGCGCCGCCTGCGGACCGACTACGTCGACCTCTACTGGCTCCACGTCTGGGACGGCGTCACGCCGGCCGCCGAGCTGCTGGAGACGATGACCGGCCTCGTCCGGTCCGGGAAGGTGCGGTACTGGGGCGTGTCGAACATGCCGGCCTGGTTCGTCGCCCAGCTCGCCGCTCTCGCGGGAGCGCGTGGCCTGCCGGGCCCGATCGCGCTGCAGTACTTCTACTCGCTCGTGAGCCGGGACGTGGAGGACGAGCACGTCCCGCTCGCGGCCGCGTTCGGCATGGGCCTCGTGCCGTGGTCGCCGCTCGCCTCCGGGCTGCTCACGGGCAAGTACGACCGGGCCGCCGTGGAGGCGGCGCCCGCCCGCGCGGGCGGGCTTCCGAGGGACGCCGCGGCGGCGGACGAGCAGCGGCCGGCCGACGACAGGCGGCTCGACGGGGCGAACCCCTTCGGCGACATGCTGTTCACGCCGCGAAACTGGGACATCGTCGAGGCGCTGCGCCGCGTGGCGGAGGCCATCGGGCAATCGCCTGCGCGCGTCGCGCTCGCCTGGGTGACGGGCCGGCCCGGCGTGGCGACGACCCTGATGGGCGTGAGCCGGCCGGGCCAGATGGACGACGCCGTCGCCGCGCTCGACCTCGTCTTGCCCGCGGAGCACCATGCCGCCCTCGATGCGGCCAGCGCCCCGGCCGAGCCCCGCCTCGTCTACGGGCTCGCGCGTCGCCCGCTGCGCGACCACGTCGTCTTCGGCGGCGCCACCGTCCTCGGCCCGGACGAGGTCGCGGCCCGGCCATCCTAGGCCGGCGCCGGCGCCGCGCCGCGAGCCGCGGGGTGGTCAGGTCGCCTTGCGGTTCTCGAGCGACCGGAGCTCGGCCACGTCGCCGATCGCGGCCGTGAGGTCGGGATGCTGGTCGAGGAAATGCAGGAGGTTGCGGCGGCTCAGGGCCTGCAGGTCGCAGAAGTCGAGCGCCGTGACGTCGGCCGTCCGGGCGCGCCCGAGCAGCACGCCCATCTCGCCGAAGAACTCGCCGCGACCGAGGCGGATCGCGCGGTCCGGCAGCGACACCTCCACCTCGCCGGTCTCGATGAAGAAGATCTCGTCCGCCGGATCGCCCTTGCGGATGAGGCGCTCGCCCGGTGCGGCCCGGCGCGCGACGAAGAGGGCGGCGAGCCCCGTGCGCGCGTCGGGCGCGAGATGCCCGAAGATGGGGAACTGCACGCCGACCTCGTCGGGGGTCAGCGAGGAGCGGGTCAGCGCCGCGTCGTCGGCCACCTGCTCGGCCTCGAGCCGGCGTTCGAGCCGCGCGAACTTCATCTGGCGCCGGGCCGTCCGGCCGATGCGGCGGGGCATGGCCGTCAGGCCGCGCGTGAGCGGGCCGACCAGCTTGAAGGCCAGCGGGTTGAGGATGATCGACAGGATGGCGCCCGCCAGCACGAGGTCGCGCGCCTCGCTCGGCAGCAGCTTCTGCGAGATGCCGAGCCCGACCAGGATGAACGAGAACTCGCCGATCTGGGCGAGGCTCGCGCCGACCATCGTGGCGGTTCCGGCCGGATAGCCGAGGGCGAGCACGATGGCGATCGCGATGGCGGTCTTGCCGAGCACGATGATGAGGAGCGTCGCGGCGACGGCCCCCGGCTCGCGGACCAGCACCGACGGGTCGAACAGCATTCCGACCGACACGAAGAACAGGACCGCGAACGCATCCTGGAGGGGCAGCGAATCGGTCGCGGCCCGGTGGCTGTACTCGGATTTCGCCATCACCATGCCGGCGCAGAAGGCGCCGAGCGCGAAGGACACCTCGAACACCTTCGCGGCCGCGACCGCGATGCCGAGGGCCGCGGCGAGGATGGCGAGCGTGAAGAGCTCGCGCGAGCCGAGCCGCGCGACCTCCCGGAGAAGGAGCGGCAGGATCCGCGGCCCGACCACCAGCATGATGGCGAGGAACACGCCGACCTTGAGCACGGTCGCGCCGGCGACGAGGAGGCCCGTGCCGAGCGAGGCCGGTGCGCCCCCGCCGCCGCCGAGAGAACTCGCGAAGGCCGGGATGAGGACCAGGGCCAGGATCATGACCAGATCCTCGACGACGAGCCAGCCAACCGCGATCCGGCCGTTCACGCCGTTCAGCGCGTTCCGCTCCTCGAGCGATTTCAGCAGCACGACCGTGCTGGCGACCGAAAGGCAGAGCCCGAACACGATCCCGGCACCGAGCGACCAGCCCCAGGCGAGCGAGACGCCGAGCCCGATGATCGTCGCGGCCGCGATCTGCCCGATGGCGCCGGGCACCGCGATCCACCGCACCGCCCGCAGATCGTCGAGCGAGAAGTGCAGGCCGACCCCGAACATGAGGAGGATCACGCCGATCTCGGCAAGCTGGCCGGCGAGGCCCGCATCCCCGACGAAGCCGGGCGTGAACGGCCCCATGGCGATGCCGGCCAGGAGGTAGCCGACGAGGGGCGGAAGCCGCAGGCGCGACGCCACGAACCCCAGGACGAACGCGAGCCCGAGCCCGATGGAGATCGTCAGGAGAAGCGTCGTGTCGTGTTCCATCGGGTCCAACTCGGCCGCTCTCCCCTTGGTGCGAAGCAGCATATCGTCCGGCTTCGGCCGCGATGGCAAACGGATCGACGCCGACCCCGCCCCGCCGCGGCGAACCGGCGATCGGGCGGACGAGCGCTCGATCCGGCGGGGCCGCCGATCGCTCCGTGCGTGCTCGCGACGGGCATTCTTCCGGCGGGCGACTTCGACTATCGTGAGGCCAAGGCCGGCGTCAGTCCGTCCGAAACAGGCAGGACGGCGCATGGGTAGGACGACGACGCGGATCGCGGGGCTGGCCCGTGCTCTCACGGTATGCGCGGGCGCGGCCCTGGTGCCGCTGCCGCTCCACGCCCAGCAGGACGACGGGCTGAAGCTTGGGGTGCTGAACGACCTCAGCGGGGCGTTCGCCGACCTCGGCGGCAAGGGCTCGATCATCGCCGCCCAGATGGCCATCGAGGATGCCGGCGGCTCGGTGCTCGGCAGGCCGATCACGCTGGTCTCGGCCGACAGCCAGAACAAGCCGGACGTCGCGACCGGGATCGCCCGCCGCTGGTTCGACGTCGAGAAGGTCGATGCGATCCTCGACCCGGTGCCGTCCTCCGTGGCGCTGGGCCTGCAGGAGCTCGTCCGCGAGCGGAAGAAGATGATGATCATCGCCTCGTCCGGCCTCGCGGACCTGACGGGCAGGTTCTGCGGGCCGACGACCTTCCAATGGGCCTACGACACCTCCGTCCTGGCGAAGGGCACGGGCGCCACCGTCGCGAAGAGCGGCCTCAAGGAGTGGTACTTCGTGACGGCGGACGTCGCCTTCGGCCATTCGCTGGCGAACGAGAGCAAGGCCGTCGTGACGGCCAACGGCGGCAAGGTCGTCGGCGAGGTGCGCCACCCCTACCTCACGTCCGACTTCTCGTCGTTCCTGCTCCAGGCGCAGGCCGCGAAGCCCGACGTCATCGCGCTCGCGAATTCGGGCACCGACACGACCAACTCGATCAAGCAGGCGATCGAATTCGGCGTCACGTCCGGCACGTCGCGCCTGGTGGCGATGCTGGCCTTCGTGACGGACATCAAGAGCCTGGGCCTCGAACGCTCGCGGGGCCTGCTGCTCACGGAGTCGTTCTACTGGGACCTGACGGACGAGACGCGCGCCTGGTCGAAGCGCTTCGCGGAGCGCTCGGGCGGCTCGATGCCGTCCATGGCGCATGCCGCCATCTACAGCGGGACCACGCATTACCTGAAGGCGGTCGCGGCGGCGGGCACCAAGGACGCGGAGGTCGTCGCGGAGCGGATGCGCGCCACGCCGATCAACGACTTCATGATCCAGGACGGCCGCGCCCGGAAGGACGGCCGCATCGTGCACGACTTCTACCTCTTCGAGGTGAAGGCGCCTCAGGAATCGAAGGGTCCGTGGGACCTCTACAAGCTCGTCCGCCGCATTCCGGCCGCCGAGGTGACGCCCCCGGAAGGCAGCACCGGCTGCAAGCTCTGACGCGCGGGAGGGACGGCATGGACGACCATTCCTCCAAGGCGGCACCGGCCGTCCGGGCGCTCCTGTTCGACACGTTCGGGACCGTCGTCGACTGGCGGACCGGCATCGCGCGCGAAGCCGGCGCGTTCCTGGCGCGCCACGGCATCCCAGGCCGGCCCGAGGACTTCGCCGACGGGTGGCGGGAGCGCTACCAGCCGGCGATGCAGCGCGTCCGGGCCGGCGAGCGGCCCTTCGTGCGGCTGGACGTGATCCACCGCGAGAACCTGGAGGACCTGCTGACGGCATGGGGCGCGGACCCCGCCCGGCTCCCGGCCGGGGAACTGGACGATCTCGCCCGGGCCTGGCACCGCCTCGATCCCTGGCCGGACGCCGTCGAGGGTCTCCGGCGACTGCGCGAACGGTTCGTCGTGGCCCCCCTGTCCAACGGCAACATCGCGCTGCTCGCCGCCATGGCGAAGCGCGCCGGGCTGCCCTGGGACTGCATCCTGGGGGCGGAGGTGGTCCGGGCCTACAAGCCCGAGCCGCGCGCCTATCTCGACACCGCGGAGGTGCTGGGACTGCCTCCGTCCGCCTGCATGATGGTGGCCGCCCACAACGACGATCTGGCCGCGGCCTCCGCCGTCGGGTTCCGGACCGCGTTCGTGCGACGGCCGACCGAGCACGGGCCGGGACAATCGACGGATCTCGAACCGACCGGACCCTGGGACCACGTGGTGGACGACTTCGTCGAGCTCGCGGAGCGTCTTCGCTGAGACGCGGCCCGGGCGGTCGGACCCGGCGCGACGGAGGCGGACCCTCGCGCGTCGGGCGCGACGCTAGAGGGGCAAGCCCGGCCGACCCTCGGCGGGGTGCCCCCTCGCGATCATGTCCTTGACCTGCTCGATCAGCCCCGACGGACGATAGGGCTTCGGCATGAAGCGCCCGTCGTCCGGAAGGTCCGCGTCCCGGATGTGGACGCCGCCGGACGTCACCAGGAGGTGGATGTCCGGCCAGCACCGGTGAACCTCCTCCGCCAGCTCGATGCCCGTCATCGACCCCGGCATCTGCACGTCGGTGAACAGGACGCGCACCTCGGGCCAGCGGTGCCGCAGGATCGCCATCGCCTCGTCCGCCGTCTCGGCCTCGAGGGTCGGGAACCCGGCCTCGTCGAGCAGATCGACGGCCTGCATGCGGAGGAGAGGGTCGTCGTCGACCACGAAGACGAGATGCGGAAGGACAGTCATCGGCCCGTCGGTCCAGGGTTGGTTGCGCACAACGGCGACACGGCCCCGATGTTCAATCGGTGCCGATCACGTCCGGGCCGGATCACGACGGGCGTCGGCTCGGCATCTCGCCGGCCGTCACCAGGGCCCCCGCGATGGCCACCATGCGCCTCGCCTGGTGCTCGACGGCGGCGAGGTCCTCGGGCCGGGGAGGGCGCTTGTCCGATCCCACGATGGCCGAGGCGCCGTAGGGCGACCCCGCCTCGAGCATCGCCTCGTCGGTGTACCCGGTCGGAACGATCACCATGCCGAGATGGGCCATGGGCACGTACATCGACAGGGTGACGACCTCGGTCCCGCCATGCGGCCAAGACGCCGTCGCGAAGGCGCCGCCGAGCTTGCCGGCCAGGGTGCCCTTCTTCCATTGCGGGCCGAGCTGGTCGAGGTAGTTCTTCAGCTCGGTCGCCATGGCCCCGAAATACGACGGCGTGCCGAACAGGATCGCATCGGCCCATTCGGCGTCCTCGTGCGTCGGGGCCGGATGGATCGCGTTCTGCCGTGCCGCGCTCTCCGCCCAGCCCTCGACCTTGGCCATCGCGTCCGGACCCGCGACCTCGCGCGCCCGGCGGACGCGAACCTCGGCGCCGGCCTCGCGCGCGGATCGCGCGGCGGCGCCCGCCAGCGTCTCCACGGAGCCGGTGCGGGAATGGAAGACGACGAGAAGGCGCGTCGGATCGGGCGCGGTCATGGAAGGTCCTGTCGAGCAAGCCGCGTCGGGCATCCGCACACGGCCCTCCTCAACGAGCGAGGTCACGACGGGTTTGCGCCGCGGCGGAGGATGCGATCACGTTTCGAACAGTCGGCGGGATCGGCGCGTGCTCGGCGCGTCCCCGGCGCGCGCCACGAGCCATCGGGCCGGATCGCCGATGGCCCGGCGGGCCCGCATCCGGCCCGGCGCGGAACCGGGCGCCGCGCGTCGGCTTCTACAATCCCCTGCGCGTGAATTACCGCGCCGGTCGGGACGTGGGCCAACGACGCATCACCCGCTCGAGCGGGCCCCGGCGGGCCACGAGATCCGCGACATCCTCGATAGGTCTGCACCAGGAAACTAGCGCAACCAAATCAGTTCGAGCCGGTTAGCGCGCTGTACCGGCCGCGATCGCGCGGTCCGACCCGCCGAGCCGAGCGAGGCGGGTTCGCGCCACCAGGAGAAGCACCGTGAGCAGCACCACCGACAAGATCAAGGGCCTGGCGAACGAGGCCGTCGGCAACGTCAAGCAGGGCATCGGCAACGTCACGGGCGACGCCAAGCTCCAGGCCGAAGGCGTGGCGCAGGAGACCAAGGGCGAGGCCCAGCAGGCCGCCGGCAAGGTCAAGGACGGCGTCAAGGATGCCGCCGACACGGTGAAGAGCAAGCTCTGACGAGATCGCCGGCCGGGGGTCGTCCGGCCCCCGCCGGCCCTCATGC
>JAEUAC010000414.1 GCA_019695455.1 Methylorubrum extorquens
CCATGCGGACCGTCGTCAGGGTCAGCATGTTCTCGAAGACGCGCGGCGGCGCAAAGGCGTAGGTGGTGCCGATCTCGCGCCGGTCGGACACCACCGTGTCGGGTCCCTCCGGACAGTTCACGCACAGGCCGACCAGGATCGCTTGCGCATAGGAGAAGATGTGGTCGCCGACCCAGGCGATCGGCAGGTAGGCGATGATCTCGTCCGTCTCGTCGAGCTTGTCGAAGGCGGAGCCGATGTCGCCCGCCAGCCGGACGTTGTCGTAGGTCAGCATGACGCCCTTCGGGCGGCCCGTCGTGCCCGACGTGTACATGATGATGGAGAGGTCGGCGCCCGTGCCGGCCTCGCGGGCGGCGTCGAGGCGGTCCGACTCGCCCGGCAGCGACGCGATCCGCTCGCGGCCCGCGGCCACGACCTCGTCGATCGAGGACAGGCGGGCATGGTCGTAGTCCCGCAGGCCCCGGTCCTCGTCGTAGAGGATGCGGTCGAGGCGCGGGATCTTGTCGGCGACCGACAGCAGCTTGTCGACCTGCTCCTGGTCCTGGGTCACGGCATGCGTGACCTCGGCGTGGTCGAGCACGTAGGCCATCTCGTCGGCCACGGAATCCGCGTAGACGGGCACGGGGATCGCCTGCAGCCATTGCACGGCCGCGATGGCCCAGTAGAGCCGCGGCCGGTTCTGCCCGACGATCGCGACCTTGGAGCCCGGCACGACGCCGAGCGCCGAGAGCCCGGACGCGAAGGCCCGCACGGTCTCGTGCATCTCCGCCCAGGTCCAGGCCTGCCAGATGCCGAGGTCCTTGTGCCGGTAGGCGGGCCGGCCGGGGCGGATGCGGGCGTTGCGGGCGAGGAGCTTGGGGAAAGTGTCGTCTCGGCCCGCGGACGCGGTCACGGAAGCTCCTCCGGTGGCGGCCCGTTCCGGCCGTTCGCCCCGACCCTAGCAAAGCCGGCCGGGCGCGTCCCGGTCCCCGGCCTGCGACGAAGGTCGCAAGGCGGGAGCGGCGGGGGCCCGGGCCTGCCTGCGGCATGGCCGTCCCGCGCCGCGCACAAGGCCGCGGCCGCGGCGATCCGCTAGGGACGGGCGCGGCCGTCCGGCCGGATCGGTGCCACCCCCATGCAGACGTCCGAGCCGCCGCCGCCCTCGCGCGGCCTCGTCACTCTCCTCGCCTTCGCCTGCGCGGCGGTGGTAGGCAGCATCTACTACGCCCAGCCGCTCGTCGGCCTGATCGCGCCGCAGGTCGGGCTCGGCGACGGCGCCGCGAGCCTCGTCGTCACGCTGACGCAGCTCGGCTACGCGGCCGGCCTCCTCCTCCTCGTGCCGCTCGGCGACCGGCTCGAGAACCGGGCGCTCGTCGTCGGCACCATCCTGTGCGGCGCCGTGGCGCTGCTCGCGACGGCCGCGGCGTCGACCGGCTCGACGTTCCTGGCCGCGGCGCTCGCGGTCGGGCTCACGTCCACGTCCGTGCAGATGATCGTGCCCTTCGCGGCGCATCTTTCGCCGGAGCGGATGCGGGGCGCGGTGGTCGGCAACGTCATGGCGGGGCTGGTCGGCGGCATCCTGCTCGCCCGGCCCTTCGCGAGCCTCGTCGCGCACCATGCGGGCTGGCGGGCCGTGTTCGTCGCCTCCGCCTGCCTCAACGTCGCGCTGGCGGCGCTCCTCTGGCGGCTCCTGCCGCAGCGGCGCCCGCACCCGGCCGGCAGCTACGGGGCGCTGCTCCGCTCGCTCTGGCCGATCCTGCGCGACAACCCGGTGCTGCAGCGGCGCGCCTTCTACCAGGCCTGCCTGTTCGGGGCCTTCGCGATCTTCTGGACGGCCGTGCCGCTCCACCTCGCGGGCCCGCCCTTCGGCTTCACGCAGGACGGCATCGCCGTGTTCGCGCTCGTCGGCGCGGCGGGCGCGCTCGCGGCCCCGATCGCCGGCCGGCTCGCCGACCGGGGCCACGGCCGGGCGGCGACCCTCGCCGGCATGGCGATGGTGTTCGGGGCCTTCGTGCTCGCCTGGTTCGGCGCCGGCTCCGTGGCGGCGCTCGCCGTGGCCGGGATCGTCCTGGACGCGGGCGTGCAGCTCAACATGATCACGAGCCAGCGGGCGATCTACGGCCTCGACCCGGCGCAGCGGAGCCGGGTGAACGGGCTCTACATGGCGCTGTTCTTCCTCGGCGGCGCGGCGGGCTCCGCCCTCGTCAGCCCGGTCCGGGTCGCGTTCGGCTGGCCCGGGATCGCGGCGGCCGGGGCCGTCGCGGCGCTCCTCGCCACCCTCCTGTTCGCGCTCGCGTCCCGCCGCGGGCGGGACTGACGGCCCGAAGCTCGGCCGGGCCGCCGGGGCTCCCGGGCCGCGGGCCGGCCTATTCGGCGGCCTGCGCCAGCACCGGCTCGGGCGAGCGGTAGCGGGCGAGGAGGTCGGCCTCCTCGCGCTTCGCCGCCTCGAGATGGCGCGCCTTCACGTGGCCGTAGCCGCGGATCTTCTCCGGCACGGCGGCGAGCCCGACCGCGAGGGCGTGGTTGCCGGCCGTGAGCGTGCCGGCGATCTCGTCCAGCAGCGCCTCGTACGCGGCGATCAGGCGCCGCTCGGTCCGCCGCTCGTGCGTGTAGCCGAACGGGTCGAACGCCGTGCCGCGCAGGCGCCGGCCCTTCGCGAGCCAGCGGAACGCCTCCATCATCCAGGGCCCGAACGTCATCTTGCGCGGCGCGCCGGTCGTCGGGTCCGTCTTGGCGAGGAGGGGCGGCGCGAGGTGGAACTCGTAGCGCAGCGGCCCCGGCTCGAAGGTCGCGGCCACCTGCCGGGCGAAATGCCCGTCCGTGTAGAGGCGCGCGACCTCGTACTCGTCCTTGTAGGCCATGAGCTTGAACAGGTTGCGGGCGACGGCCTCCGTCAGCGCCGTGCCGGCCGGCGCCGCCTTCGCCTCGAGCGCCCGGATGCGGGCGACCCGGTCCCGGTAGCGGGCCGCGTAGGCGGCATCCTGGTAGGCCGTCAGGAAGGCGACCCGGCGGGCGACGACGTCGTCGAGGGTCTCCGACAGGGTCTCGGCGCCGCTGTCGCGGCCGATGCCGGCCAGGAGGTCGCGGATCGTCTCCGGCTCGGCCGCGGCGCGGCGGCCCCATTCGAAGGCGTCGAGGTTCATGGAGACGGCCTCGCCGTTCAGCTCGATCGCCTTGCGGATGGCGTCGCGCGACAGCGGCACCCGGGCCGTCTGCCAGGCGTAGCCCAGCATGAACATGTTGGCCCCGATGGCATTGCCGAGCAGCGCGAGCGCGGCCGCCGTCGCGTCCACGAAGGACACGCCCGCCCCGTTCTCGCTCTGCCTGCCGGCGGCGGACGCGATGGCCCGCTTCAGGCGCTCGGCCGGCAGCGAGTAGTCGGCGTTGCGGGCGAAGTCGCCCGGCATCACCTCGGCCGTGTTGACGACGAGGGCCGTACGGCCCTTCGCGACCGCCGAGATCACCTTCTTGTTGCCCGTCACGACGAGGTCGCAGCCGAGAACGAGGTCGGCCTGGCCGGCCGTGACCCGGATGGACGTGATCTCGTCCTGCGTGTTGGCGAGCTTCACGTGGCTGAACACGGCGCCGCCCTTCTGGGCGAGGCCGGCCATGTCGATCATGCCGAGGCCCTTGCCCTCGAGATGGGCCGCCATGCCGAGGATGGCGCCGACCGTCACGACGCCCGTGCCGCCGACGCCCGTGACGATGACGTTGAAGGTGCCGTCGATCGCCGGCACCAGCGGCTCGGGCAGCGCCGCCGCGCCGTCGGCCGCGATCCGGGCGGGCTTCGGCTTCAGGGGCTTGCCGCCGTGCACGGTGACGAAGGAGGGGCAGAAGCCCTTCGTGCAGGAGAAGTCCTTGTTGCAGTTCGACTGGTCGATGCGGCGCTTGCGGCCGAACTCGGTCTCGAGCGGCTGCACGGCCACGCAGTTCGACTGCACCGAGCAATCGCCGCAGCCCTCGCAGACGAGGTCGTTGATGATGACGCGCTTGTCCGGGTCCGGGAAGGCGCCGCGCTTGCGGCGGCGGCGCTTCTCGGAGGCGCAGGTCTGGTCGTAGATCAGGACGGAGGTGCCGGGGACGGCCGAGAGCTCGCGCTGAACCTCCTGCAGGTCGTCGCGATGGCTGATCGTCAGGCCGGCCGGCCAGCGCACGCCCGCCGGGTACTTGTCCGGCTCGTCCGTCACGAGGCGGATCGTGTCGATCCCCTCCGCCCGGACCTGCCGGGCGATCATGTCGACCGTGAGCGAGCCCTCGTGCGGCTGCCCGCCCGTCATGGCGACGGCGTCGTTGAACAGGATCTTGTAGGTGACGTTGGTCTTCGTGTGGGCCGCCCAGCGCAGGGCCAGCGAGCCCGAATGGTTGTAGGTGCCGTCGCCCAGGTTCTGGAACACGTGGCCGCGGACGGAGAACGGCGATTCGCCGATCCAGTTGGCGCCCTCGCCGCCCATCTGGGTGTAGCCCTCCGTGGAGCGGTCCATCCACTGGGCCATGAAGTGGCAGCCGATCCCCGCATAGGCGCGCGCCCCCTCCGGCACGACCGTCGAGGAATTGTGCGGGCAGCCCGAGCAGAAGCCGGGCGTGCGCACGGCCACGTCGCCCGTGACGGCGAGCACGGCCTGGGCGTCCTTCAGCCGCGCCACCCGGCCGGCCAGGTCCTCGTCGCGATGGTAGCGGAGCAGGCGCTCGCCGATCGCGACCGCGATGTCGTTCGCGTCGAGCGCGTTCTTGACCGGGAAGAGCCAGCTCCCCGCCTCGTCCTTCTTGCCGATGACGACCGGCTGGTTCGCCGTGCCGTACAGCTCCTCGCGGACCTGCACCTCGATGAGCGAACGCTTCTCCTCGACCACGATCACGAGGTCGAGCCCGCGCGCGAAGTCGACGAGCTCGCTCTGCGAGATCGGCCACGGGCAGGCGATCTTGAACAGGCGGAGCCCCATCCCGTTCGCCTTCACCTCGTCGAGCCCCAGCTCCTCGAGGGCCTCGCGCACGTCGAGGTAGCTCTTGCCGACGGTCACGACGCCGACCTTCGGGGCGCGCCCGCCCGAGAGCACGATCTGGTTCAGGCCGTTCGCCCGCACGTAGGCGAGCATCGCGTCGCGCTTGAAGTCGTGGAGGCGGGCCTCCTGCTCCAGGAAGGGATCGCGCGGGCGGATGTTGAGCCCGCCCGGCGGCATCGCGAAATCCTCCGGGATGACGATCTTCACCCGGTCGAGGCTGCCGTCGACCGACGCCGTCGATTCGATGTTGTCCTTCACGCACTTGATGGCCGTCCAGGCGCCGCAGAAGCGCGACAGCGCGAAGCCGTGCAGCCCGTAATCGATGATCTCCTGCACGCCCGCCGGGTTCAGGATCGGGCTCATCACGTCGACGAAGGCGAACTCGGACTGGTGGGCGACCGTCGAGCTCTCGGCCGTGTGGTCGTCGCCCATGAGGGCGAGCACGCCGCCGTGGCGCGACGTGCCGGCCTGGTTCGCGTGGCGGAACACGTCGCCCGTTCGGTCGACGCCGGGTCCCTTGCCGTACCAGAGCCCGAAGACGCCGTCGTACTTGCCCTCGCCCCGCATCTCGGCCTGCTGGGCGCCCCAGAGCGCCGTCGCGGCGAGCTCCTCGTTGAGCCCCGGCTGGAAGACGATGTGGTGCCGGTCGAGCAGCGCCTTCGACTTGTAGAGGTTCAGGTCGAGTCCGCCGATCGGCGAGCCGCGGTAGCCGGAGACGAGGCCCGCCGTGTTCAGGCCCGCGCGGCGGTCCCGCTCGCGCTGCATCATCAGCATGCGGATGACGGCCTGCGTGCCCGTGAGGAAGATCCGCTCCTTGCCGAGGTCGTACTTGTCGTCGAGCGAGACGGGAGCGAGTGCGGGTGAAGCGCTCATGCTGATCCTCCGGGTGCCCGACCGTGCCGGCTTCTGCCGGTCTGTCCGATACGTCAGCAATGCTGACATACCCAGTTTAGAGCGTCAACGAAGAAGAACGCCGCCCCGCCCCGCCGCGTTCCGGCTCGCGTGCGCGAGGAGCCCCGAGGCGGCCCCTCCGGTTGCCCCGTCCGGCGGGCGGGCGTATTCGGTCCGTCACAGCGGACGCGGCTCAGGTCCTGCGGCGCACCCCGTCACCAGAGCCGCCGCGCGTGAGCGACTACGTCCCGCCCTTTCCCGCGCGCCCCGCCAAGCCCTACGGGCCGATCGGCACCCTGCGCCGGCTGCGCCGCAACTTTCTGGAGGTCTGGACCGAGAAGGCCTTTTCGGCCCAGTTCATGCAGACCCAGCTCCTCACCCGTAAGGTGTTCATCTGCAACGCGCCGGACACGGTGCAGCACGTCTTCTCGACGCGGAACGCGTCGTTCGAGCGCAAGTCCGCCCAGATGCGGCACGCGCTGGAGCCCCTGCTCGGCGACGGCCTCTTCATCTCGGACGGCGAGACCTGGCGCCGGCGGCGCAAGCTGGTCGGGCCCGTCATCCACGTCTCGAAGCTCGGCGAGTTCGCGCCCGTCATGGTGGACACGATCGTCGAGACCCGGGACCGCTGGGCGGCCCTGCCCGAGGGGGCCGAGATCGACGCCCTGTCGGACATGGCCGAGCTCACGGCCGAGATCATCTGCCGGACCATCTTCGGCCGCCAGCTCGGCGGCGACCACGCCCGGGAGGTCGTGGAGGGCTTCTCCGACTACCAGCGGCTCGTCGGCCAGACGGACGCGCTGTCGCTCCTCGGCCTGCCCGAATGGCTGCCGCGCTTCCACCGCCCCGGCCTGAAGACCGCGACCGCCCGCATCCACGGCGTGCTCGACGGCATCATCGCCGATTACCGCGCCCGCGGCGACGCGAAGGACGCCTCCGTCATCGGCCACCTCCTCGACGCGGTCGACGAGGAGACGGGCGAGCGGATGGACGACGAGGCGCTCCGCAACGAGGCGGCCGTGATCTTCATGGCCGGCCACGAGACGACCGCGAACACGCTCGCCTGGGCGTGGTTCCTCGTCTCCCAGGTGCCCGAGGTCGAGGCGAAGCTGCATGCCGAGCTCGATTCCGTGCTCGGCGGCCGGGCGCCGACCCTCGCCGACGTGCCGCGGCTCCGCTACGCGCGCGCCGTCGTCGAGGAGACGCTGCGGCTCTACCCGCCGGTCCCGATCCTCGCCCGCGAGGCCCTGGAGGAGGAGACGATCCGCGGCCGCCGCGTGCCGAAGGGGTCGCTCGTGATGGCGGTGCCGTGGCTCATCCACCGCCACACGCAGCTCTGGGACCGGCCGGACCATTTCGACCCGGAGCGCTTCATGCCGGGCGGGCAGGGGCCGCGATCGAAGTTCTCCTACGTGCCCTTCGCCATCGGGCCCCGCATCTGCGCGGGCCTGTCCTTCGGCCTCACGGAGGCGATCCTGTCGCTCGCGACGCTCGCCGACGTCGTGACGCTGCGGCTGAAGCCGGGCCACGACGTCCAGCCGCTCTGCCGCCTCACGCTGCGTCCCGGCGACCGCCTGCCCATGACCGTCCATGGTCGCGTGCGTGCTGGCCGACCCCGGCGGGGATCTGGGCGAGCCGCGGGGGATGGTCGGGCGCCGGGGG
>JAEUAC010000419.1 GCA_019695455.1 Methylorubrum extorquens
CGGCCGCCCGTCCCGGCGCGACCGCGACCCCGGCCGGCCGTCCCGGCGGGCGCGGCGTCGCGGCCGAGGAGGAGAGCGACCGCAAGGTGGTGATCCGGCGTCCGGGCATGCCGCTGAAGATCATCACGCCCCCGAAGGCCCCGAAGGCCCCGGGCGGCGTCAACCGCGGCAACCGCGGCCGGCTCACGATCTCCACGGCCACCTCCGGCGAGGACGAGCGCACGCGCTCCGTCGCCTCCTATCGGCGCCGCATGCAGCGCCTGACGGGCCACCGTCACCAGGAGGAGAAGGAGAAGCTCGCCCGCGAGGTGACCATCCCGGAGACCATCACCATCCAGGACCTCGCCAACCGCATGTCGGAGCGGGCCGTGGACGTGATCAAGCTGCTGATGAAGCAGGGCCAGATCCACAAGATCACCGACACGATCGACGCCGACACGGCGCAGCTCGTGGCGGAGGAGCTCGGCCACACGGTGAAGCGCGTCGCCGAGGCGGACGTCGAGGAGGGCCTCTTCGACGAGCCGGACCTCGAGGAGCATCTGGAGCAGCGCCCGCCCGTCGTGACCATCATGGGCCACGTCGACCACGGCAAGACCTCGCTGCTCGACGCGCTCCGCAAGACGGACGTGGTCGCGGGCGAGGCCGGCGGCATCACGCAGCACATCGGCGCCTACCAGATCACGACGGCGAGCGGCGCGCAGATCACCTTCATCGACACGCCCGGCCACGCGGCCTTCACGGCCATGCGGGCCCGCGGCGCCAAGGTGACCGACATGGTCGTCCTGGTGGTCGCGGCGGATGACGGGGTCATGCCGCAGACGATCGAGGCGATCAGCCACGCCAAGGCGGCCAACGTCCCGATCATCATCGCCATCAACAAGATGGACAAGCACGACGCGAACCCGCAGCGGGTCCGCACCGAGCTCCTGCAGCATGACATCCAGGTCGAATCCATGGGTGGCGAGACGCTGGAATTCGAGGTCTCGGCCCTCACGGGAGCGGGTCTCGACACGCTGACCGAGGGTCTTCTGCTGCAGGCCGAGGTGCTCGACCTGAAGGCGGATCCCGGCCGCAACGCCGAGGGCACCGTCATCGAGGCGCGGCTCGACCGCGGCCGCGGCCCGGTCGCGACCGTGCTCGTCCAGCGCGGCATCCTGGAGGTCGGCGACATCATCGTGGCCGGTTCGGAATGGGGCCGCGTCCGCGCCCTCGTCTCCGACACGGGCGAGCTGCTGGAGCATGCCGGTCCGTCCTACCCGGCCGAGGTCCTGGGCTTCAACGGGCCGCCGGATGCGGGCGACCGCGTCGGCGTCGTGGATTCCGAGGCGCGGGCCCGCGAGATCACCGAGTACCGGGCGCGTCAGAAGCGCGAGCGCCAGGCGGCGCGGGCTTCGGCCGCGCGCTCCTCGCTCGCCGACATGATGAAGGATCTGCGCGAAGGCAGCGGCCGCAAGGAACTGCCGCTCGTCCTGAAGGGCGATGTCGGCGGCTCCGTCGAGGCGATCACGACGGCGCTGGAGAAGGTCGGCAACGACGAGGTGCAGGCCCGCATCCTGCACGGCGGCGTGGGCGCCATCACGGAATCCGACATCACGCTGGCGACGGCGTCCGGTGCGGTCGTGATCGGCTTCAACGTGCGCGCCCACAAGGAGGCCCGCGAGGCCGCCGAGCGGGCCGGCGTCGAGATCCGGTACTACAACATCATCTACAACCTCGTGGATGACATGAAGGCGGCCATGTCGGGCCTGCTCTCGCCGCTGCTGCGCGAGGAGCGTCTCGGCGAGGCGAAGATCCTCGAGGTCTTCGACGTCTCGAAGATCGGCAAGGTCGCGGGTTGCCGCGTCCTGGACGGCCGCGTGGAGCGGGGCGCCCATATCCGCCTCATCCGCGACAACGTGGTCATCCACGAGGGCGGTCGCCTCGAGACGCTGAAGCGGTTCAAGGACGACGTGAACTCGGTCGTGGCCGGTCAGGAATGCGGCATGTCGTTCGACAACTACGACAAGATCCGCGCCGGCGACGTGATCGAGTGCTTCCACGTCCACGAGGAGCGCCGCACGCTCTAGCGGGCGGATCCGGGCCGGCGTCGAGCCGGCCCGCGACGATCCATCGACAGGACGCCGCGGGGTCGCGGCGCCTGTCCCGTCCGCGCGCGGCGCGGCGAGGCGTCCCACGGAGTGCCGGTCCCACCCCGGCCGCGAGATCATGGCCCAGAAGAAGTCAGATACGCAGCACGGCCCGTCGCAGCGTCAGCAGCGCGTGGCCGAACTCGTCCGCCATGCGCTGGCGGAGGTGCTCGCCCGCGGCGACATCGCCGATCCGGTGCTGTCGGCGCATGTCGTGACGATCCCGGAGGTGCGCATGTCGCCCGATCTCCGGCTCGCGACGGCCTACGTGATGCCGCTCGGCGGACAGGACGAGGCCGCCGTGATCGACGCGCTCGCCCGGAACGCGAAGGCGCTGCGCATGGAGGTGTCGCGGCGCCTGAAGAGCCTGCGCTACGCGCCCGACCTGCGGTTCCGCCGCGACGAGACATTCGACGAGATGGCCCGGATCGACGCGCTCCTGCGGAGCGACAAGGTCCGGCGAGACACGGGCCGCACAGCGCCCGACGGAGAGGACGAGGCGTGAACGACGTGGTGACGGACGAGGCGCCGCCGAGGGGTGAGGATCGCGGCCGCGACGATCGCAGGCCGCCGAACGACCGCCCCAAGAAGCGCGTCGTGAACGGCTGGGTGGTGCTCGACAAGCCGGTGGGCGTGACCTCGACGCACGCGGTGGCGCTCGTGAAGCGCGCCCTGAACGCGAAGAAGGCCGGCCATGCCGGCACGCTGGACCCGCTCGCCTCCGGCATCCTGCCGATCGCGCTGGGCGAGGCCACGAAGACCGTCCCCTTCGTCATGGACGGCCGCAAGTCCTACGTCTTCACCGTGACCTGGGGCGTCGAGACGGACACGGACGACGCCGAGGGCAAGCCGATCCAGGCGACGAACCGCATCCCCGATCCCGACGCCGTCGCGGCGGCGCTTCCGGCCTTCACGGGCGCGATCGAGCAGATCCCGCCGCGCTTCTCGGCCATCAAGGTGGCGGGCGAGCGGGCCTACGACGTGGCCCGCGGCGGCGGCGAGATCGAGCTGAAGGCGCGGCCGGTCGAGGTCGATTCCCTCCGGGTGATCGCCCATGACGGCGACCGGACGGTGCTCGCCGCCGATTGCGGCAAGGGCACCTACGTGCGGGCGCTCGCCCGCGACATCGGCCGCGTGCTCGGCTGCCTCGGCCACGTCTCGGCGCTCCGCCGGACGCGGGTCGGCCCGTTCGCGGAGGCCGATTCCGTGCCGCTCGGCGAGCTCGAGGCGCTGACGCTCGGGGGAGGGGACGGCCTCACGGTCGTGCATCCCGTCGCGACCGCGCTCGCGGACGTGCCCTGCGTCCCCGTCTCCCGGGACGCGGCCGGGCGCCTCCTGCGCGGCCAGCCCGTGATCCTGCGCGGCCGCGACGCGCCGTCGGAAGGGCGCATCTACGCGACCTGCAACGGCGTCCTCGTCGCGATCGGCGACGTCGAGGAGGGCGAACTCGTCCCGCACCGGGTGTTCAATCTCGGCTGAGGCTGGCGCGCCGCGACAATTCGTGTATAGACGCCCCGTCCACCCGCTGCATCGCACGGGTGGCGCTTCCGCGACCCTCCGACCGCGCTGGACGACATCCCGGCCCGGCCCTCGTCGCGGAACGGCGCAGACCGCGCCAAGCCCCTCACCCGAAAGGACCATCGATGTCGATTACGGCCGAGCGCAAGACCGCGCTTCTGAAGGAACACGCCCGCGAGAAGGGCGACACGGGCTCCCCGGAGGTCCAGGTGGCCATCCTGACGGAGCGGATCACCAACCTCACCGAGCACTTCAAGACGCATTCGAAGGACAACCACTCCCGCCGCGGCCTCCTGAAGATGGTCTCGTCGCGCCGGTCGCTCCTCGACTACGTCAAGAAGAAGGACGAGGCGCGCTACCGCACCCTCATCGAGAAGCTCGGCATCCGTCGCTGAGGCCTCCGCGTCCCGCTCGCGCCGGCTGAGGCCGGCGGCGCGGACGTCCCGGCGGTCCGCCGGGGCGGTCGGAGAGACGATGGCCAGGGCCGCGCGGAGCGGCCCCGGCCCAACCCGGAAGCCGGCGGATGGTCCGACGGCTTCAGACCACAGCCGGGCGGCCCGAGGCCGACCATGGCAGGATCGCCGGGGGCTCGCGCGGGCCGCGCCCGCTGCAAAGCCCGAGCCTCCGGTCCTCTTGCACATGGCGCCGAGCCGTCCCGGCACGCGTCCGAAGGACGCCCGAAAGGCTGAACATGTTCGATATTCAACGCGAAGAGCTGATGTG
>JAEUAC010000423.1 GCA_019695455.1 Methylorubrum extorquens
GGCGAACCTCAGCGCAGGAAGCCGGTCGAGATCCAGGGCACGAGCGCGACGACGATCGTGCCGACGAGGAGGGCCAGCATGTAGGGCCAGATCGGCCGGATGCCCTCCGACGGATCGACCCGCCCGATGGCGCAGGCCGCGTAGTAGCCGACCCCGAAGGGCGGCGCGAAGAGCCCGATCCCCATCGCGAGGATCACGACCATCGCGTAGTGGACCTCGTGCACGCCGACGATCTTCGCGATCGGGAAGAGGAGCGGCCCGAACAGCACGATGGCCGGGATGCCCTCGAGCACGGAACCCAGGATCACGAAGGCGACGATCGACACGAACAGGAAGCCGATCGGCCCGCCGGGCAGCCCCGTCATGGCGGCCGCGAGCTGGCGCGAGAAGCCGGATTGCGTGAGCGCCCAGGCCATGCCCGTGGCCGTGCCGATGATGAGGAGGATCGCGCCCGAGAGGCAGGCCGTCTCGACGAGCGCCGGCCCGAGCCGGGCCCATTGCACGCGCTCGCGGAAGAGGACCGCCGCGAGCACGCCGTAGGCGAGCGCGTAGGCCACGCCGACCGTCGAGACCTCCGTCGCGGTCGCGACGCCCTCGACGACGACGGCCCGGATGAGGACGGGCAGGATCAGGGCCGGCAGAGCCGCGACCAGCGTCAGGCCGATCTCGCGCCGGGTGGCGCGGCGGACATGCGACAGGTCCTCCTTGCGGAACCGCCACCACACGACCGCGCAGAGCGTGATCGCGAGCACGAGCGCGGGCAGCAGCCCGCCCGTGAAGAGCGCCGCGATCGAGACGCCCGTGACGGAGCCCACCGTGATGAGGACCAGAGAGGGCGGCACCGTCTCCGTCTGGGCGCCCGTCGCCGAGAGAAGCGCCACGAGCTCGCCGGGCTTGGCGCCGCGCGCCTTCATCTCCGGGAACAGCACGGGCGCGACCGCCGCCATGTCGGCCGCCTTGGAGCCCGAGATGCCGGAGACGAGGTACATGGCGCCGACCAGCACGTATTGCAGGCCGCCCCGCACGTGCCCGATCAGGCTCGCCAGGAAGGCCACCATCCGGCGCGCCATCCCGGTGATCTCGATGAGGAGACCCAGGAAGACGAAGAGCGGCACGGCGAGCAGGATGAGGTGGCTCATGCCCTCGTCCATGCGCGACACGACGATGGAGAGCGGCGTGCGGGTCGTGAGCGCCAGGTAGGCGAAGGTGCCGAGGCCGAACGCGAAGGCGATCGGGATGCCGGACAGGACGGCGGCCCCGACCAGGAGGACGAAGAAGACGACGAGCTTGTAGTTCCCCATCGGGCCGAAGAGGGGCTTCGCGACCCAGAGCGCGAGGCCGACCGCCACGACGAGGGCGGCGGCGAGCGCCACGTCCCGCACGGGGAGGTCGCGCCCGATCCGCAGGATGCCGAGCACGACCATGAGGCCGATGCCGACCGGCATGGCGGACGCCCGCCAGACGTTCGGGATCTCGAGCGCCGGCGTGACGATGGCGGCCTCGTCGATCGCGTACTCGGTCGCGTAGGGCAGGACGAGGAGCAGGAAGCCGAGCCCCGCCGCGAGCGACAGGGCCGCGGCGAACGGCGTCTCGACGCCGTTCTTCCGCACGAGCGCGCTCATGCGCATGTGCTCGACCCTGGCATAGGCGACCACGGCGCCGAGCATCGCGAGCCAGAGGAACAGGATGGAGGCGAGCTCGTCCGACCAGGTCAGCGGCCGGTGGAGGACGTAGCGGGACACGACGCCCGCGAGGAGGATCGTGGTCTCGACGGCGACCAGGGTCCCGGCCGTGAACTCGACGCCGCGGCGCAGGCCCCGCTCGGCCGTGCCCGCGACGCGTGCGAGGCCGCCCGCGACCTGAGGCGCGGCCGGCGCGACCGCGTCCGCCCGGACGGTCATGGCGCGGCCCCGCCGCGGACGATCAGGCGATCGGGCCCGTCACCTTCTCGATGAGCTTCCAGGCGTCCTCGCCGAACTTGCCCCGCCATTCCTTGTAGAACCCGGCGGATTGCAGCTTCGTGCGGAAGGCGGCCGTGTCGACGGTCGAGACCTGCATGCCCTTGTCGATCAGCGCCTTCTCGACGGTGGCGTTGGCCTTGGCGATGTCCTCGCGCTGCAGGACGGCGGCGGCGTTGAAGTGCGTCTGGATCGCGGCCTGCACGTCCTTCGGCAGCCCGTTCCAGGTCTTGCCGTTCGCCAGGAGCCAGAAGCCGTCCCACATGTGGTTGGTCTTCGAGAGGTACTTCTGGACCTCGTAGAGCTTGGCCGTGTCGATCAGGACGAGGGGGTTCTCCTGCCCCTCGGCGATCTTCGTCTGCAGGGCCGAGTACACCTCGGAGAAGTTGATCGACATCGGTGCCGCGTCGAACGCCTTGAACATCGAGGTCCAGAGCGGCGAAGGCGGGACGCGGATCTTGAAGCCCTTGAAGTCGTCCGGCGTCACGATGGGCCGCGTCGACGACGTGGTCTGCCGGAAGCCGTTCTCCCAGATCTTCTCGAAGGCGTAGAGGCCGGACTTCGCGATCTGCGCCCGCACGTGGGCGCCGAGTTCGCCGTCCATGGCCGGCCACACCTTGTCGTAGCCGGACCACATGAAGCCGAGCCCGCTGACGGGCGCGCCGGGCACCAGCGTCGACAGGATCAGGGGCGAGAGCGTGAAGAACTCGAGCGCCCCGGACCGGAGCTGGCTCAGCATGTCCGTGTCGGAGCCGAGCTGGTTGTTCGGGAAGATCTGGATGTCGACCGCCCCGTTCGTCTCTTTCAGGGTCGCGGCCGCGGCCTCGCGCATGCGGATCGTGAGCGGATGGCTCTCGGGCGAGTTGTTGGCCGCCTTGAAGGAGAATTCGGCCGCGTGGGCCGGCCGGGAGCGGCCGATGCTCCATCCGACCGCGACGGCCGACGCCGTGCTCGCGAGAAGGGTACGCCGGTCGAGCCGCATGGAAGCCTCCCTGTCGTGTCGCGGGCCTGCCGGCTTGGCCGGTCTCGTGCCCGGCGCCGCCCCGGTCCGGGTGCTTGCGCCACCACGACTTATGCGCGACGGGCCGGAGGCGAGCAAGGCCGCCGCGCGGGCCGGGGAGTAGACCAATGACCAAGGACGGGATCGTCGCCGTGACGGGCGGAGCCTCGGGAATCGGGCTCGCGACGGCTCAACTCCTGCTGGCACACGGCTGGCGCGTCGCCCTGATCGACCGCGAGGACGCGGCCCTTCGGACGGCGCGGGACTCCCTGCCCGACGCCGGCGACACGACCCTCCACGCCGTGGACGTGACGGACGAGGCCGGCGTCGCGGCGGCCTTCGCCGCGCTGGCGGGGCTGGGCCGCATCGTCGGGCTGGTGAACTCGGCCGGGATCGGCGCGGACGTGCCGCTCGCGGAGACGAGCGCGGCGCAGTTCCGGCGCATCCTCGACGTGAACGTGGTCGGCTCCTTCCTGACCGCGCAGGCCGCCGCCCCCCTCATGGCCGCGACCGGCGGCGGGGCCATCGTGCATATCGGGTCGGTGTCCGGGCTCATGGGCAACATGGGCCGCACGGCCTACGGCGCCTCGAAGGGCGCGATCGTCACCATGACCAAGGTCATGGCCGTGGAGCTGGCCGAGAGCGGCATCCGCGTGAACGCGGTCGCGCCCGGCCCGATCGAGACGCCCATGGTGGCGGCGCTCCACACGGAGGCGGAACGCACCAACTGGACCACGCACCTGCCGATGCGGCGCTACGGCGAGCCGGCGGAGATCGCGGCGGCGGTCGTGTTCCTGCTCGATCCGGCGCAATCGTCCTACGTGACCGGACAGGTGCTCGCGGTCGACGGCGGCTTCACGGCCGGCGGCACCATCCGGCCTCTCGCGGCGCCGACGCCGGCATAGATGTGGGCATTTTGCCCACACTCAAGCCACAATCGTCCCGCAAGGTTCGAATCGTCGTGAGGAGAGCATCATGTCGGCGACGATCGTGGCAGCAAGTGGGTGGCGGAAGCGGGCGGCGGGCCTCGGGCAGGCGCTCGCCGTGACCGTGATGGCGACGGCGCTCGTGACGAGCCTGCACCTCTACGCGCGCAATCCCGCGCCCGAGCCGGTGCCGCTGGCGAAGAGCGCCGAGCGGCTGGTCTTCGAGACGGAGGAGGTCGCGCTGCGCCTGACCGGCGGGTTCGACGGGCTGGCCTCGTTCGGCCTCCCCTTCGTCGAGCCGACGGCCTGGTCCGAGACCCCGCGCCTGGCCGAGGCGGCTCCCGCCGGCGCGCCGGCCCCCGTTCGGCCGGCCCAGGCCGAGCGCCGGGTCGTCGCGGCCCTGCCGCCGAGCCGGCCCGCGACGGTCGCGGTGCCGCACGCGGCGCCCTCGCTCGACGCCGCGACCCGGATCGAGACGGCCGCCCAGGCGGCGCCGGCCGATCGCCGCATGCGCGTCTTCGGCCTGGGCCTGCCCGGCACCGAATACCTGCCGACGCCGCGCGAGGCCGTGGGCCATGTCGCCTCGCTCGGCGCCGTGATCGCCTCCGCCGGCGAGGCCGTGGGCGACGCCGTCCTGCCGCACTAGCGGCGGCGCCCGCCTAGCGGGCGGCCGCGGCCCGGATCGCGGCCGCGACGCGCTCCGGCGACACCCGGACCGCGGCCTCCAGCTCGGGCGCGAACGGGACCGGGATGCGGGGCGCGCCGAGCCGCGCGACCGACCGCAGGGCCGGCCCCGACCGCTCGGCCATGCGGGCCACGATCTCGGCGCCGAACCCGGCCACCGTCACGCCCTCCTCCACCACGACGAGCCGGCCCGTCCGCGCAACGGAGGCCGCGACCGCCTCCTCGTCCCAGGGCCAGAGCGTCCGCAGGTCGAGGATCTCGGCCTGGGTGCCCTCCGCCGACGCGAGCTCCGCGCCCGCCAGAGCGGGGTCGAGCGCCTGCGCCCAGGTCACCACCGTGACGTCCCGGCCCTCCCGGGCGCGGCGCGCCCGGCCGAACGGGATCGGCTCGTCCGACGCGGGGGCGGCGGGACGGCCGAAGAACGCCTTCGGCTCGAACAGGAGCACGGGATCGTCCGACCGGATCGCGCTGCGCAGGAGGCCGGCCGCGTCGGCGGCCGTCGCCGGCACGGCCACCACGACGCCCGGCAGGTTCGCCATCCAGGATTCGACGATCTGGCTGTGCTGGGCGGCCGAGGAGGCGAGGAGCCCGTGCGGCATCCGCACCACGAGCCGCGCCCGCGCCTGCCCGCCGAACATGTAGCGGACCTTGGCGATCTGGTTCACGAGCTCGTCCATGGCCGGCATGGCGAAATCCGCGATCCGCATCTCGATCACGGGCCGGGTGCCGACCAGGGCGGCGCCGAGCCCCGCCCCCATGATGGTCGCCTCCGAGATCGGCGTGTCGACGACGCGGTCGGGCCCGAACTCGGCCGCGAGCCCGCGATACTGGCCGAAGATGCCGCCGTAGCGGACGTCCTCGCCCAGCACCCAGACGGTCGGGTCGCGCCGCATCTCGTCCGCGAGCGCGTCCCGCACCACGCCCGCGAAGGTCGTCTCCGCCACCGCTACGCCCATGACGGCACCTCCGGCGCGCCCGCGTCCTGCACGTCCGAGAAGGCGCTGCGCAGCGGCGGCGGCTCCGCCTCCCGGGACCGGTCGCGGGCGTCCGTCATCTCGGCCAGGTCCTCCTCGTCCATGCGGCGCAGCGCGTCGGCCGGGACGCCGCGCGCCGCGAGGGTCGCGTCGAGCCGCGCGAGCGGATCGCGGCCGCGGCCGGCCTCGACCTCCGACGCGCTCCGATAGGCGGCGAGGTCCGTGGAGGTGTGCCCCTCCCACCGGTAGGTGGAGGCGAGCAGGAGTCGGGGGCCGGATCCGGCCCGGATGGCCCGCACGAGGTCGCCCGCCGCCGCGTCGACGGCCTCGACGTCCGATCCGTCCACGGCGACGCCCGGGATGCCGCAGCTCTCCGCCCGGGCCAGCGCGCCGGGCCCGGCCGTCGTGTCGTCGGCCTTCGTGAACGCCGCGAAGGTGTTCGCCTCGCAGACGAAGAGGATGGGCAGCCGGTAGAGGGCCGCCCAGTTCAGGCCCTCCATGAAGGGGCCGCGGTTGATGGCGCCGTCGCCGAAGAAGCAGGCGACGATCGCCGGCGAGCCGAGGAGGCGCAGCCCCTGGGCCGCCCCGCAGGCGATCGGGATGCCGCCCGCCACGATCCCGTTCGCCCCCAGCATGCCGACGGAGAAGTCGGCGATGTGCATGGAGCCGCCCTTGCCGCCGCAGGCGCCGTCGGCGCGGCCGTAGAGCTCGGCCATCATGCCGTACGCGTCGGCGCCCTTGGCGAGGGCGTGGCCGTGGCCGCGATGGGTCGAGGTCAGCCGGTCCTCGGGGCCGAGATGCGCGCAGATCCCCGTCGGCACGGCCTCCTGGCCGATGGAGACGTGGAGGTAGCCGGCGAACTCCTTCGCCCGGTGCGCGGCGAGCGCGACGGTCTCGAAGGCCCGGATGCGGCCCATGCCGCGCCGGAGCGCCAGCAGGGCGGCGTTGGTGTGGTGGCTCGTCACGGCGCGTTCTCCCCACCGGGGGCGTTAGCCTGTCCGCCGCCTCCGCCCAATGCGCCTTTCAGCCGAGGACGCCGCTCACCCGAGCCCCGCCCGCAGCCGCGCCTCCTCGTAGGCGTCGCGCACGACCTCGCGGCCGTGGACCCGCTCCAGCCGCCGCACGGTGAAATGCGCCCGGGCGACGCTGCGGAAATGCTCGATGAAGGCGGCGTTCACGGCCGCGCCGCCGAGCGCGCCGACGATCGGCACGGCACCGGCCGCGACCTTCTGCGAGACGACGACGCCGAAGCGCGACGCGACCTGGGAGGCGAAGCGGAGGAAGGCGGGCGCCGTCGCGTCCGCGAACCCCTGGGCGGCCGCGAGCTTGGCGGCCTGCGTCACCGTCTTGGCGAGGGCGCCGCGCACGGCGAAGTAGCCGCCCTGGGCGAGATCGTCCTGCTCGGTCCGGGAGCCGAGCGCGAACACCTCCAGGCAGGCGAGCGCGGTCGCGGGATCCGACAGGTCCTCCCCCTCGTCGCGCGCGATGCCCGCGATGGAGCGCAGGATGAGCGTGGTGGAGACCGGCAGCTCGAAGGGCAGGGTCGCGAGACCCAGCGCGCCGCCGGCCGCGCCGGACGCCATGGCGGCGAAGGTGTCGAACCGGCCGGAGCGCGCCGGGCCGCCGGGGCCGCCGGACCGCATGGTCCTGATGGCCACGCGGAGGGCCGTGCGCATCGCGAGGTCGGTCGCCTTGGCGATCGCGGCCTGGGCGGGCTCGGGCAGGGCGCGGCCGAGCAGCTCGAGCGGCCGGCCCGCCAGGGTCGAGATGCGGCCGACCAGCGTCGAGCCTTCGAGGACCCGGACGGCGGCCGCGAGCGCGTCCCGCTCCGCCTCGCCGAGCCCCGGCCTCACGACCAGCGCGCCCTCCGGCTCCGCCTCCACGACCGCCACGTCCGTTCCCATCCTGACCTCCGCTGCCCGGCCACAACGCCCGGATGCGGTCTCCGATCCCGCCGCGTGTGCGGGCGCACGGCGATCCGCCTTCATGTCGCCAAGGAAGACAGGATAGGACGGTACCCATGCCACCCGCGACACAAGGGCCCGCGCGCATCGCGCCGGCCCCGCTCAAACGCAAGATCGTCGCGATCCTGGCGTCGGACGTCGCCGGCTACTCGCGCCTCGTCGCGGCCGACGAGGAGGGAACCCTCCGCGCCCTCGCCCGGGCCCGCGACGTGTTCGACGTCCACGTCGAAGCCGGCGGAGGCCGCATCTTCAACACGGCCGGCGACTCGATCATGTGCGAGTTCGATTCGGCCGTGGAGGCCGTGCGGGCCGCCATCGCCATCCAGGAGCACGTGACGGCGCTGGGGGCCGACACGGCCCCGGACCGCCGCCTCGCCTTCCGCATCGGCCTCACCATCGGCGACGTCGTCGAGCAGGAGGGCGATCTCCTCGGCGACGGCGTCAACATGGCCGCCCGGCTCGAAGGGCTCGCGCCCGTGGGCGGGCTCTGCCTGTCCCGCTCCATGCACGAGGCGGTGGCGAACAAGGTCGACCGCACCTTCACGCGCCTCGGCGAGAAGCGGGTGAAGAACATGCCGACGGTCGTGGAGGCCTGGACGCTGCCGGCCCCGCCTCCGCCGCCCGCGCCGGCCGCCGTCGCGGCCGCCGGGTCCGACGGCCTGTCTGCCGATCCGCGCCATCGGCCGGGCGGACGCGTGCCCGGGCGGCAGGCCGCCGCAGGGAGCCGCGGCCCGCTGGCCGCCATCCTGGTGCTCGGGCTCGCCGGGGCCGGCTGGGCCGGCTGGACCTATCTCGGACGACCGGCCGACCGCGCCACCGCCGACCGACACTTCGTGGCCTCCGAGCCGCGCACCCAGGCCATTCCCGTGGAGCCGCCGCCCGCGGCGACGCCCCCGCGGCCCGCCGTGCGGACCGTGACCCGGCCGGACGCCCCGAAGGTCGACCCCGCGCCCGCGAGACCGGAGCCGGCACGGCCCGATCCCGTCCGGCCCGAGGGTCCCGCCAGGGCGGAACCCGCGCCGAAGCCGGCCGGCCCGGCCTCGCTGAAGGAGGGCTACGAGATCGCCCGGGGGGCCGAGGCGCGGGGCGACCGGATGGCGGCGATCGCGGCCTACGCGGCCCTGGCGCCGCTCGCCCGCGACCAGGTCGATCCGTTCGTGCGGGACGCGGCCCTGCTGCGGCAGCGCGGCGGGCCGGACGCCGCCCGGCGGGCCCTGGACGAGGTCGCGAAGGCGAGCGGCTCGCGCGGCGCGGCCCTGGTGGCCGCCGCCCAGGGCGACGGGACGGCCGTGATCGGCCGGCTCGAGGCCTTCGCGGCCGCGCAGCCGGACTACCCGCCCGCGCAATACCTCCTGGGCGAGGCCTACCTGGCCCGGCCCGGGGGGCCGAGCCTGACGGAGCGCCGGCTGGCCTACGACGCCTTCGACCGCTTCGTGGACGGGGCCGACGGCCTCGCCGCCTTCTTCGTGGATCCGGGCGTGGCCGCGACCTGGCTCGATGCGGCCCGGAAGCGGCGCGGCGAGATCGAGAGCGCCTTCGCGGGGTCGGCGTCGCGCCCGCGCGTCGGCTTCACGCGCAACGAGGTCGGCTGGACGGCCCGGATCGCGCTGCCCGAACCCGCGACCCGCGTCACGGTGCGGTTCGGCGAGCAGGGCGCCGTCCAGACGGTCCCCGTGGCGGGGGCCGCCGCCCGGTCCGTCGATGTCGGCATCCCGCCCGAGACCGGACGCACGACGCTCTATGTCGGCTACCTCGACGCGTCCGGCCGCGAGGCCGGGCCCTATCCGGTCCCGTTCGATCCGGAATCGGCGCGGGTCGCCTCCGCCCGCGAGACGCTGGAGCGCTTCCCCGACAGCTGGGTCTCATTTCGCACGGACGTTCCGGACGTGCTGTCCTATGCCCAGCTCGCCGCGAATCGCTGCGGCATCGCCTCGGTGCGAATCGGCTACGGCGACGAGCCCCCGAGCCGACGCGTCCCGCTGCCGGCCTGCGACGGCCGGGGAGCGGCCGATGCCGGTCCGAGCGTCATCCCGCTGCCGGCCGGAACGGAGGCCGTGCAGGTCCAGATCGCCTATGCGGACGGAAGCGAGAGCCCGGTGCGGACGTTCCGCCGGCCCTGAGGGCCCGGGCGCCGGCCCTGAGGGCCGGG
>JAEUAC010000336.1 GCA_019695455.1 Methylorubrum extorquens
TCGGCAACCCGTTCGGGGTCGGCCGCACGGTCACCCAGGGAATCGTCTCGGCGCTCGCCCGCACCAATGTCGGCGTGTCGGATTACGGCTACTTTATCCAGACGGACGCGGCCATCAACCCGGGCAATTCCGGCGGCGCGCTGGTCGACATGGCGGGGCGCCTCGTCGGCATCAACTCCGCCATCTTCTCGCAATCCGGGGGCTCGGTCGGGATCGGGTTCGCCATACCGGCGACCATGGTGAAGGCCGTCGTGGCCTCCGCGCGAGCCGGCCAGAAGACGGTCCGCCGCCCCTATCTCGGCGCGACCCTGCAGACCGTCGCGAGCGACGTGGCGGACGGGCTCGGCCTCTCCCAGGCGACCGGCGCGCTGGTCGACATGGCGGGGCGCCTCGGCGGCATCAACTCAGCCATCTTCTCGCAATCCGGCGGCTCGGTCTGAATCGGCTTCGCCATCCCGGCGACCATGGTGAAGGCCGTCGTGGCCTCCGCGCGGGCCGGCCAGAAGACGGTCCGCCGTCCCTATCTCGGCGCGACCCTGCAGACCGTCGCGAGCGACGTGGCGGACGGACTCGGCCTCTCCCAGGCGACCGGCGCGCTGGTCGCCGCCATCCGCGAGGGCAGCCCGGCCGAGCAGGGCGGCCTGAAGAGGGGCGACGTCGTCACGGCCGTCGACGGGCGCCCGGTCGAGGACCCGGACGGGTTCGGCTGGCTCTACGCCCTGAAGGGCGTCACGGGCACCACGCCCGTCACGGTCAACCGGGGCGGCAAGCCGGTCACGCTCACGCTCCGCCTCGAACCCGCCCCCGAGCGGCCGGCCCGCGACCTCGTGGCCCTCAAGGGGCGCTCGCCCTTCGCGGGCGCCACGATCGTCAACGCCTCGCCGGCCGTCGCGGAGGAGCTGCAGCTCGCCGCGACCGAGGGCGTCGTCGTCTCCGAGGTCGAGGAGGGCTCGTCCGCCGCCCGCGTCGGCCTGCAGAAGGGCGACCTCCTCCTCGCCATCAACGGCGAGACGATGCGGGCGACGGCCGACGTGGCCCGCGCCGCCCGCAACGGCGCCTCCTACTGGCGCATCACGATCGGCCGGGGCGGGCAGGTCATGACGTCCGTCCTCGGCGGCTGAGCGTCAGGGGACCGGCTTCACGTCGTCCGGCCGCTGCGGCGGCATCTTGATGGCGATCGTGCGGAACCGGCCCGTCGTGGCGCGGGAGCCCGCATGCGGCGTGTTCTTCGGGATGACGATGAAGTCGCCCGGCTTCACCTGCACCTCCCGGTCGCCGAGCCAGAACGATCCCGTGCCGTCCAGGATGAACTGGATCTCGTTGGCGCCCTCGTGAAGGTGCTTGAGGACGTTGCCGCTCTGCACGGCGACCGTGCCCCATTCGGTCGCGACCAGCGTGCGCGAGCGCAGGTCCGTGTTGGCGATGAGCGGCCCGATCTCGTCGTCCGTGAGGCTCGTGAGGTTCATCATGCGCGGCTCGAGCGGGGCGGCCGCGGATTGGGCGTCGGCGGGCGGCACGGAGCGGGCCGCGAGGAGGCCGGCCAGGAAGGCGGCCGGCAGGCCGAACAGAACGGATGGGCGCATGGGGTTTCCTCGCGTCGTCGTTGCGACGCGAGGAGGATCGCCCCGCGCGGGGGCTCCGCGCAAGCGCGGACGCGGCTCAGCGTGCCGCGAGGAGCTCGGGCGCCCGGATCAGCGTGATCTCGTCGTCGTCCGGCCGCCCGAGGGTGCGCCCCATCGAGTAGGGGAAGTTGTTGTCGTTGACGACGACGAGGTGCTCGGGATCGACCACGGCGAGGCCCTCGGGACCGAGATGGGGCAGCTCGAAGCGCCCGTCCTCGCGGCGGCCGAGCCGGGCCTTCCGGTCCGGATCGGCGAGGGACACGAGGTCGATCTCCGCCGCTTTCCCCACGGGCCGCCCGACCTCGCCGAAGGTCACCTTCACGACGCGCTTGAAGGCCGCCGGCCGGTTGAAGCAATCGGGGCGCGCCTCGCCGCGACAGGCCTGGTCCTTCGATCCCTCGGAGACGTCGTCGCGCTCGATGAGCACCGCCGAGCCGGCATCCACCATGGCGAGGTCGGAGACGACATGGGTCGGGTCGGAGAGCTCGTAGGCCCACCAGCGGCCCGTGTAGCGCCCCTCGGCGACCGAGAATTCCAGGATGCGCGTCACGGCCTTGTCACCCATCGTCTCGTAGCCCTTGCGGGACGCGTCCCAGAGCGGCTTCTCGAAGCCCGGATAGAGGAAGCGCCCGTCCGGCGAGCGCCCCATGGGCTCGAAGCCGCCCGAGCGGCGCACCTGGAACGACACCTCGCCCGGCGCGGGCGGCAGCGACATCGTGTAGTGGTCCGGGCTGCGGAACAGCGTGTCGCCGACCTTGGTCTCGTACACGGCGACAACCCGGCCCGCCTTCGTCAGCCGGACGAGGTAGGGCCCGAACTCGTCGCCGATCCAGAGCTCGTCGCCCACGACCCGCAGCGATTCGGGATCGAGATCGGCACCCGTCAGGTACCGCGCCTCCGTGTTCTCGTTGACGATGTGGAACGGCACCTTCCGGTCGGGATCGTGGAGGAACACCGTCTCGGTCAGGTTCGGCGCGCCGGTCGCGAAGTCGGGCGCGACCCGGTGCACCATCAGCAGGGTGTCGACCGAGTTCACCTTCGATCCGAAGCCGTTGTCGCTGAGGAGGTAGTAGGCGCCGCCGCCGATCGGCTCGATCGCGCTGATGCCCTGGACGGGCTGCCCCTTCATGGGCAGGTCGACGCCGGTGGGGCGGGGCGCCTTCGGGTCGGACGCGAAATCGACGGACGGCACGGAGCCGAGCGCGGTCCGGCGCTGGCGGTCCGGCGCCGTGAACTTGCCGGCCATGCCGAAGCCGGGCGGCGCATCGGCGGGCGGCGCGACCGCCGTCAGGGCCGGGATGACGGCCTGGCCGGCGAGCGTCGCCGGCACGGTGGTCTGGGCGCCCGCCGACCCGGGGATCGTGGCGGCGAGGCAGGCGGCGAAGAGGGCGAGCGGCTTCATGGGACCTCCGGGAACGGCCCCTCATCGCGACGGCCGATGACGGGGGCGTGACGGGAGCCGCCCCCGCCGATCAGAGCGGCACGAGGCGCCAGGCCCGCTCCCGGCGCATCAGGGTCTCCAGGAGATGGCTGTTGATGTCGTGCCCCGGATTGGTCGCGGCGACGTGGCCGAGGATCGGGCGGCCGGCGAGGGCGAGATCGCCGACGAGGTCCAGCACCCGGTGGCGGACCGGCTCCTGCGGCACCCGCATGCCGCCCAGCACGCGGTCGCCCCACACGATGGCGGTCGTGCCCGGCCAGGCGCCGCGGAGCACCGGGCGGTTGTGGGCGAGGCCCCAGAGCAGCGCCGGCACGGCCCAGCAGAGCCGCCCGAAGCTGCGCGACGGAGCCAGTTCGGCGACGAACCGGTCGGGCGTGACGGCGCCGGTCCAGTGCATGGGGCCGAGCCCCCTCATGGCGATCCGCACGTCCAGCGAGAAGACGGGGGCGGGCTCGATGCGGACGTGCTGCGATCCGCAGCGCACCTCCACGGGTTCGAGCACCTCCAGGGCGATCCGGCTCTCGCCCGTGGCCACGCGACCGGCGGCCGCGATGGCCCGGCACCAGGGCAGGGCGGACCCGTCGAGGATCGGCAGCTCCTCGCCCTCGACCTCGATCGCGGCGTGGTCGATCCCGTAGGCGGCGAGCGCCGCGAGCAGGTGCTCGATCAGGCGGATCGGCCGGCCGTCGGGCAGCCTCACGGCGTTGGCCAGCACCTGGCGTTCGCGATGCTGCCAGGTTCCGGCCACCTCGACGTCCCCGCGGCGGAAGACGATGCCGCCGTCCGGCCGCGGCGCGACGCGCACCCGGCTCCGGCGGCCGCAATGCAGGCCGCGCCCGGACAGCGTGAAGGCCCGGCCGAGCGTCCCCGCCATGCGGGGCACGTCGGCCGGCGCGAGGGGACCGGCGCTCGCCCTCCGGGGCGCGTCGGCTGCGCGCGACGGCACGATCCAGGGACGTGCGAGCGCACCTCCCGTCCGGGACTCACCGATCATCCAGTCTCTCCACGCGGGACGGTCGGGCCGGCGGAGCGCCGTCCCGGGTCAGGGCCGCGCGACGATCGCGCGGCCGAGGGCCGTCAG
>JAEUAC010000168.1 GCA_019695455.1 Methylorubrum extorquens
ACCTGCTCGCGCCGCCGCGCCCCGCCGGCTCGGATTACGCGGGCCTCCTCGCCGCCATCGAGGGCCAGGACCCGAAGGCCGCGCGCGCCTTCGTGGAAGACGTGATCTCCATCGCCGGCATCGCGACCGTCGGCGGCCGGACGGCGGCGGAGATCGCGGAGCGCTTCCTGTCCCGCGCCGCGAACCGCGAGGGCGCGGGCGAGCGGGCGACGGCGGTGCTCGAGCGCTACCTCGCCATCGAGGAGCCGCTGCCGCGCGCGAGCGCGACCCTGCGGGCGCTCGCCCGGGAGGAGGGGCTCGCGATCGAGCCGGCGCTCGCCCGGTTCGAGGCGCGCCTCGCGCGGTTCGAGGCGCGCGCCGTCCCGGTCGAGCGGGTGACCTTCTCGGCCCGGTTCGTGCGCAACTTCGACTACTACACGGGCTTCGTCTTCGAGGCCCGGGAACAGGACGCCGCGCCCGGCCACGTGCTCGTCGGCGGGGGACGCTACGACCGGCTCCTGCAGGAGCTCGGATCGGCCGATCCATCGCCCGGCATCGGGTGCTCGTTCTGGATCGATCGGCTGGAGGTCGTGCGATGACAGGATCGCCGCTCGTCGTCGCCGTCCCGTCGAAGGGGCGGCTGCAGGAGAACGCGGCCGCCTTCTTCGCGCGGGCGGGCCTCGTCCTGCAGCGCGGGCGCGGCCTGCGCGACTATCGCGGCACGATCGCGGGGCTGCCGGACGTCGAGATCCTGTTCCTGTCGGCCGGCGAGATCGTCACGCAGCTCGCCTCGGGTGCCGCCCATCTCGGCATCACGGGCGAGGACCTGCTGCGCGAATCCGTGGCCTCCGCGGAGGGCGCGACCGCGATCGTCACGGGCCTCGGCTTCGGCCACGCGAACGTGGTCGTCGCCGTGCCCCAGGCCTGGATCGACGTGCGCACCATGGCCGACCTCGACGAGGTCGCGGAGGAGATCCGCGCCCGCCACGGACGCCGCCTGCGGGTCGCGACCAAGTACCTGAACCTGACGCGCCGCTTCTTCGCCGCGAACGGCGTCGCCGACTACCGGATCGTGGAGAGCCTGGGCGCCACCGAGGGCGCGCCCGCCTCGGGCACGGCGGACCTCATCGTCGACATCACGACCACGGGCGCCACGCTGGCGGCGAACGGCCTCAAGGTGCTGGACGACGGCACCATCCTGCGCTCGGAGGCGAACCTGATCGCCTCGCTCTCGGCCGATTGGAGCGGACGGGCGCGCGACGCCGCCCGCCAGGCGCTGTCGCGCATCGCGGCCGAGGAGGAGGCCCGCACGGTGCGCGAGGTGCGGGCCGGCCGAGGCGCCGCCGACGTCGCCGGGAACTCGTCGGAGGTCGCGGCGCTCGCCCGGACACTGGGCGCCCGGGTGCCGGCGGGCCGGGAGGAGGGGGGCGAGATCGTCCTCCACTGCCCGGCCGGACAGGTCTTCGCGCTCGTGGAGGGCCTGGCGGCGCTCGGCGCCCGCGACGTCGCGGTCCGCAGCCTCGACTACCTCTTTCGGGCCGAGAACGCCCTGTACGACCGGTTGTCCCGCCGTCTTCCGCCTCCGGCGTCTTGACGGCACCCCCTCAACGCAGGAATGCCGCAATCGCCCCCCATGCCGCGAGCGGGTGGCCCCGAGGGCGACTTGATGGTGAGGACGATGCGGAGGATCGGAGGAGCGCTGCTGGCGCTCGCGCTCGTCGGCGCGGCGGCGTCGCAGGCGCAGGCCCAGGGCGCCATGCGGCGCGGCGGGCAGTCGAGCGGCGGCGAGCAGGGCTCGCAGGGCGCGCGCGTGCCGCAGAAGGAGGAGAAGAAGTTTCCTCTCGGCATGTCGTGGATCGCCGTCAGCATGAACGGCAAGTCGTTCTCCGGGACGGAGCGGCCGAGCCTGACCCTCGACGAGCAGTTCCGGGTGCGCGGCTTCGGCGGCTGCAACTCCTTCTCGGCGACGGCCTTCCCGCTGCGCGAGCAGGGCATCGCGGTCGGGCCGCTGGCGCTCACCAAGCGCGGCTGCGACAAGGCCGTGATGGCGGCCGAGCAGAGCTTCCTCACGGCGCTCCGCACGGCGGCCAAGTGGGACACCGTGGTCGGCTCGCTCGTCATCAAGGGCCCGAACGGCGAACTGAAGTTCGAGCGGTCTCTCTGATCCGCATCCCGTCCCGCGGGTCCGCCGGCTCCGCCCCGCACCCGCGTGGGGCCGGATCGCCGTCGCGCGCCGTCCGACAGCTCTGAGGCCTGCCGCATGATCCCTCTCGCGATCCTCACGGCCATCGTGTCCGTCGCCTCGCTCGCCGCGGGGGCGGCCGGCCTGCCGGCGCTGCCGATCTACGTTCCGCTGACCGGCTTCGTCCTGGTCGCGATCCTGCTCGCGTCGCGGCGCGTGTCCCCGTACCTGCGCATCTTCATCGGCATGTACGGGTTCGGCTACATCCTGCTCGGCGGGCTCGGCCTCCTCGCCGCCCTGGGCGCGCTGCCGGGCTGGGCGACCGACCTCCTGCCGCCGGCCTTCTCGGCCTCCGCCGCGGTGGTCTTCGCGGCGATCGTCTACGGCGCATCCTTCGTGCCCGTGATCCGCCTGATCACGGCCATCGCCGACCCGTTCTTCGAGGCGAGGACGCCGGCCACGGCCTTCGGGCGCCTGTTCAGCTGGATCGGCCCGAGCGAGGGCGCGGTCGGCGCCCGGCTCGTGGCGCTCCTCATCGCCATCAACTTCTTCCAGGTGGCGATGCAGATCCGCCTGAACGTCTGGTACCGCGACCTTTTCAACGCGCTGCAGGAGAAGAACGCGGCGGCCTTCTGGCAGCAGATCCTGTTCGTCTTCGCGCCTCTCGCCGCGATCTGGATCTCGGTCGCCGTCTACGAGATCTACGTCGACAACTCGCTGCACATCCGCTGGCGCACCTGGCTGACGCGCCGCATGGCGGGCCGCTGGCTGGCGGACGGCACGCATTACCGCATTCCCTTCACGGGCCAGGCGGCCGACAACCCGGACCAGCGCATCCAGGCCGACATCCGGTCCTTCATCGACCAGACGATGACGCTCTCGATCCGCCTCCTGTCGCAGGCGGCGACGCTGGTCTCCTTCGTCATCATCCTGTGGGGGCTGTCGCGGGACTTCGTAATCCCGGGCACGGACGGCACGATCGTGCCGGGCCTCCTCGTCTGGCTGGTCATCGCCTACGCGGTGGTGGGCACCTGGCTCACCCACCTCATCGGCCGGCCGCTGATCGGGCTCGACTTCCGGCAGGAGAAGGTGGAGGCCGATTTCCGCTTCTCTCTCGCCCGGCTGCGCGAATACGGCGAGCAGGTCGCGCTCCTGCGGGGCGAGAAGGCCGAGATCTCCCGGCTGGACCAGTCCTTCGGGGCGGTGGTCGCCAACTTCCTGCAGATCCTGTCGCGCCGCATGAAGCTCACCACCTTCACGGCCGGCTACAGCCAGCTCAGCGTCATCTTCCCCTACGTGCTGGCCGCGCCGTCCTACTTCCTCGGCAAGATCACGCTCGGCCAGTTCCAGCAGACGGCGAGCGCCTTCTCGCGGGTGGAGGGGGCGCTGTCCTTCTTCATCTCGGCCTACACGACCATCGCGGCCTACAAGGCGAACATCGACCGTCTCACGACCTTCAACGCGGCCATGTCGGACGCCGAGCGCCTGGGCGCGACGACCGGCCTGCGGCCGACGGACGGGCCGGCCGGATCGCTGTCGGTCGACGACCTGCGGCTCGCGCTGCCGGACGGCCGCGTCATCGCCGGGGCGGACGACCTCGTGCTGAAGGGCGGCGAGAGCGTGCTCATCGCGGGCCCGTCGGGTTCGGGCAAGTCGACCTTCCTGCGCGCCGTCTCCGGCATCTGGCCCTTCGGCTCGGGCCGCATCCGGGTGCCGTCGGGCCAGTCGATGATGCTGTTGCCGCAGAAGCCCTACATCCCGAGCGGCACGCTGCGCAGCGCCGTCACCTATCCGGCCGTTCCGGGCACCTACGACAACGCGGCCGTGCGGGACGCGCTCGCGGCCGTGCGGCTCGACCATCTGGCCGAGAGCCTGGACCTCGACGAGCCCTGGGCGCAGCGCCTCTCGGGCGGCGAGCAGCAGCGCCTCGCCTTCGCGCGCGCGCTCCTCGCGAAGCCGGACTGGATCTTCCTCGACGAGGCCACCGCCTCCATGGACGAGGACCTGGAGGCCGCCATGTACCGCGTCCTGGCCGAGCGCCTGCCCGCCGCGACCGTGGTCTCGATCGGCCACCGCTCGACGCTCCGCGCCATGCACGACCGCCAGCTCGCCATGCGGGACGGCGGCGACCGCACCTTCACGCTGGGCGATCCCCGTCCGGAGCCCGCCCCCGCGGGACGCTGACCCGCGGTCCCGCGTGGACGCACGACGGTCCCGCGTGCTTCGAGACGGGCGCTCCGCGCCCTCCTCAGCATGACGAGGGTGGTTATAGGGGCCTCCCCCGTCGTCATCCTGAGGTGCGGAGCGCAGCGGAGCCTCGAAGGACGCACGCCCGTCCCGCGTGCTTCGAGACGGGCGCCGCGCGCCCTCCTCGGCATCACGAGCGGGAAGGCGCCCTAGCGCAGCTTGCGGAGCAGGGTCAGGAAGATGGCCTGCTCGTCCGCGCCGAGCGGGGCGAGCGTCGCGCGCGTCACGTCGAGCGCGCGGCCGAGGTGATCGGCCACGGTCGCGCGGCCGGCCGGGCTCGGGCTCACGATGAGGCGGCGGCGGTCGTCCGGGTCCTGGCGCGTGGTCGCGTAGCCGCGGCGCACGAGCCGCTCGACCACGCCCTTCACGGTCGCGACATCCATGGAGACGTGGCGGCCGAGCAGGTTCTGGGTGCAGTCGCCGAGCTCGACCAGCTTCGCCAGCGCGGCCCATTGCATGGCCGTGAGATCGTCGCCGAAGGCGGCCGCGAACAGGCCGGCATGCCGCTGGTTCACCTGCCGGAGAATGAAGCCGACCTGCTCCTCGAGCCGGTAGGCCGCTTCCGGGGCGAGCGCGGCGCTCACTTCTCGACGAAGGCCTTCTCGATCACGTAGTCGCCGGCCTCGCCGTGGTTGCCCTCGACGAAATGCCGCTCGACCAGCAGCGTCTTCAGGTCGGCCAGCATGGCGGGCGAGCCGCACATCATGACGCGATCGTGCGCCTGCTCGAGCGGCGCGAGGCCGAGATCGGCGAAGAGCTTGCCCGACGTGATCAGGTCCGTGATGCGGCCGCGGTTGCGGAAGGGCTCGCGCGTGACCGTCGGGTAGTAGAGGAGCCCGTCGCGGATGAGGTCGCCCACGAGCTCGTCCGAGGGCAGGTCCTTCGTGATCATCTCGCCGTAGGCGAGCTCGTTCACGTGGCGGCAGCCGTGGATGAGGACGACCTTCTCGTAGCGGTCGTAGGTCTCCGGGTCCTTGACGATGGACAGGAAGGGCGCGAGCCCCGTGCCGGTGCCGAGGAGGTAGAGGTTGCGACCCGCCGTCAGGTTGTCGAGGACCAGCGTGCCCGTCGCCTTGCGGCTGACGATGATGGGATCGCCGACCTTGAGGTGCTGCAGCTTGGACGTGAGCGGCCCGTCCTGCACCTTGATCGAGAAGAACTCGAGGTGCTCCTCGTAATTGGCCGAGACGACGCTGTAGGCCCGCAGGAGCGGCTTCTCGCCGACCTTGAGGCCGATCATCGTGAACTCGCCGTTGCGGAAGCGGAAGGCGGGGTCGCGCGTGGTCTTGAAACTGAAGAGGCTGTCCGTCCAATGATGGACGCTGAGAACCCGCTCCTCGTTGAAGTTGCTCATGCCTGGTCCCGTTCGTCGGCCGCCCGGCCCGCTCGATCCTGAGGACGGACGCGCCGGGAATCCCGAGCGTGCCGCTATGCATGGCCCTGATTGTTAGTACACTAACGATCGCGGCTCAAGCCTCATGCTGCGGCGCTTATATTCGTATCCGGACGGTGGACAATGGCTCACGACGTACAGGTCTCGGTCGATCCCAACGCGAAGCTCGTGATCCGCAACGTCGGGCTGATGCTGAGCGGGCGGCTGGAGCAGCCCATCCTCGACGCGGACACGATCGTGGCGGTCGGCGGCCGCATCGCCGCGATCGGCCGACGGAAGGACGTCGACGCCGAGGGCGCGACGACGATCATCGACGCGAAGGGCTCGCCGCTCGCGCCCGGCCTGATCGACAGCCACGTCCACCCGGTCGCGGGCGACTGGACGCCGCGGCAGAGCCAGCTGAACTGGATCGAATCGACGCTGCACGGCGGCGTCACGACCATGATCTCGGCCGGCGAGGTGCATACGCCCGGGCGCCCGAAGGACGTCGTCGGCCTGAAGGCGATGGCGATCTTCGCGCAGCGCGCCTTCACGGCCTTCCGGCCCGGCGGCATGAAGATCCACGCGGGCGCGCCCGTGATCGAGCCCGACATGCAGGAGAGCGACTTCAAGGACCTCGCCGAGGCCGGCGTGCGGCTGCTCGGCGAGGTCGGCCTCGGCGGCGTCAAGGATGGGCCGACCGCCCGGCGCATGGTCGGCTGGGCGCGCAAATACGGCATCCAGTCCACCATCCACACGGGCGGGCCGTCCATCCCGGGCTCCGGGCTGATCGATTCGGCCGTCGTGCTCGAGGCCGACACGGACGTCGTCGGCCACATCAACGGCGGCCACACGGCGCTGCCGGACCGCGAGATCCGCTGCATCTGCGAGGGCTGCGGGCGCGGGCTCGAGATCGTCCACAACGGCAACGAGCGGGCGGCGCTCTACACGCTGCGGGTGGCGCGCGAGATGGACCAGCTCGGCCGCGTCATCCTGGGCACGGACGGGCCGGCCGGATCCGGCGTGCAGCCGCTCGGCATCCTGCGGATGATCGCCATGCTGTCGGCGCTGGGCGACCTCCCGGCCGAGCTCGCCTTCTGCCTCGGCACCGGCAACACGGCCCGCATGCGCGACCTCGACACGGGCACGATCGAGATCGGCAAGGCGGCCGATGTCGTGTTCCTCGACCGTGCCCAGCATTCCGCCGGCCGCGACCTCCTGGAATGCGTGCAGCTCGGCGACCTGCCGGGCATCGGCATGGTCGTCATCGACGGCCTGCCGCGCATCGGCCGCTCCCGCAACACGCCGCCGGCCGACAAGGTGCCGGAGATCGTGGCCGCGTGAGCCTCGTCGAGAACGAGCGGCTGAAGCTCACGGCCGGTTACCTGAACGCGGGGGCCGGCTCCTGTTTCGCGGCCGGCGTCGTGGCGCCGGTCGCGGCCCTCACGTTCGGCTATGGGACCGCCCAGGCGGGTCTCTCTCCGTTGACTTTCGCGGTCGGCATCCCGACATTCCTCGCGACGTCGCTCGCCTTGCACGCGGCGGCCCGCTTCCTGTTGAAGGAACTGAAATCGTGACCGGATTCGAGGTCTTCGCAGTCATCGTCGTGCCGGCCATCGCTGCCGCGTTCGGCTGGTGCGTGGCCTTGTGGGCGCGTCGGTCCGCCCGGCTGGCGTCCTCGCGTCCCGATTGACCGGTCCAGCCTGACGCGGCCCGGCTCGCGGGAGCCCTACGGTCGCCCCGTTGACCCATCCCGATCTCCATGTCGGCGCGGACGGCGAGCTGTTCCTCGTCGGCGGCACGAACCGGGCGCTCGACGCGTATCGGTCGGGCCTCGCGACGTGGTGGCGGGACGTGCGCTGGCGGCGCCTCGTCGCGCGGCGACGGCGGCGGGCCGCGCGACTCGGCCTCCGCTACGTCCAGGCCATCGTTCCGGAGAAGCTGACGGTCTACGGCGACCGGCTCGAGGGGCTGCGCGTCGACGTCGCGCGGGCGCCGGCCGTGCGGCTGGCCGAAGGCCTGCGCGGGCGACCCGCCGCGGCGAGCCTCGTCGACCTCGTCGGCCCGCTGCGCGGCGCCCGGGACGAGGCGATCTACCTGCGCACGGACACGCACTGGACCAGCGCCGGCTGCCATCTCGCCTATGCGGAGATCTGCCGCGCCGCCGGGCTCGCGCCCCGCCGGGACCTCGTCGAACGCGCGGCCGACGAGATCGACTTCGTCGGCGATCTCGGCGGCAAGCTCGATCCGCCGCGGGGCGAGCGCATCCGGCGCGGCTCCATGCTGCGCGACGCGCGGCTCGTCTTCGAGAACGCGGCCGCCGGCAAGCTCGCCCGCGGGGAGCCGGGCCGGCACGGCGGCGCGCATGTCGCCTTCGCGAACGATTCGCCCGAGGCCGCGCCGCTCCGCGTGCTCCTCTTCGGCGACAGCTGCTCGCACGTCACGCCGTTCCTGCTCACGGGCATGCTGGCCGAGACCGTGCGGCGGCTCGACTTCATCTGGTCCGGCAGCGTCGACTGGGCCTACGTCGCCGAGACGCGGCCCGACCTCGTCGTCTGCGAACTGGCCGAGCGCTTCATGGCCCGCGTCCCGGCCGACCGGTTCCGCGTCCCGGCGGGGGAGCGGCCGCCCGTCTGACGCGCCCGCCCCTCCGCCGCCCGGACCCCGCGCCTACATGGCGAGGAAGCTGTCGCGGACGGTCTCGTCGGCCTCGAGCTCCGCCATGGTGCCCGCGAAGCGGACGCGGCCGCGTTCCAGGATCACGGCGCGGTCCGAGATGAGCTTGGCGAAATGGAGGTTCTGCTCCGAGATCAGGAGCGACAATCCCTCGCGCTTCATGGCCAGGATGGCGGTCGCCATCTCCTCCACGATCTTCGGCGCGAGCCCCTCGGACGGCTCGTCGAGCAGCACGAGCGACGGGTTGCCCATGAGCGTGCGCGCGATCGTCAGCATCTGCTGCTCGCCGCCGCTCATGCGGCCGCCCGGGCGGTTGCGCATCTCGGACAGGTTGGGGAAGAGGCGGTACAGCGTCTCCGGCTCCCAGGTCGGCGCGCCGGGGCGCGGCGCCTGGCGTCCGACCTCCAGGTTCTCGGCGACCGTCAGCTCGGTGAAGATGCGGCGCTCCTCCGGCACGTAGCCGAGCCCCGCGCGCGCGATGGCGTGCGTCTCGGCTGCGCCGAGGTCGCGGCCCTCGAAGGCGACCCGGCCGCGCCGCTCGACGAGGCCGACGATCGCCTTGAAGGTCGTGGACTTGCCGGCGCCGTTGCGTCCGAGCAGCGCCACCACCTCGCCCGGCCCGACGTCCAGGGCCACGTCGAACAGGATCTGCGCCGGTCCGTACCAGGCGCGGAGATCGGAGACCGCGAGCTTCATGCCGCGCCCTTCTCGTAGAGCAGGCCTTCGCCGAGATAGGTGCGCTGGACCAGCGGATCGCGCCGCACGGCCTCGGGCGCGCCCTCGGCGATGAGGCGCCCGCGGTCCAGCACCATCACGCGGTCGGCGTGTTCGAAGACGACGTCCATGTCGTGTTCCGTGAACAGGATGCCGATGCGGCGCTCCCGCGCGATGGCGGCCACGAGCCGCATCAGGTCCACCCGGTCGGCGGGCGCCATGCCGGCGGTCGGCTCGTCCATGAGGAGGAGGCCCGGCGCGTTCGACAGCGCGACGGCGAGTTCGAGCCGCTTCAGGTCGCCGTAGGCGAGCTCGCCGCAGGGCCGCTCGGCCGCGTCCTCCATGCCCACGAGGGCGAGCAGCGCCTCCGCCTCCTCCCGGGCCCGCGCGCCCGCATAGCCGGCGAGCCGGCCGAGCGCGCCCTGGTGGGACAGGCAGCCGACCTGGACGTTCTCGCGCACGCTCATGGAGGCGAAGGTCGCCGTGATCTGGAAGGTGCGGCCGACGCCGAGCGCCCAGACCCGGCGCGGCGAGAGGCCGGCCGTGTCGCGCCCGCCGATCAGGACGCGGCCCGAATCGCGCCGGACCTGCCCGTTCAGCATGTTGAAGCAGGTCGACTTGCCGGCCCCGTTCGGCCCGATCAGGGCCAGGATCTCGCCCGCCCGCAGCGTGAACGAGACGTCGCGGACGGCCTGCACGCCGCCGTAGGATTTCGACAGGTGCTCGACCTGGAGGAGCGGCGCGCTCACCGGGCGGGCACCGCGACGGGCGGCGCGGCGGCGCGGCGCCAGGGAGGCCGCAGCCCCTGGAGCGACCCGACGACGCCCTTCGGGAAGGCGACCACGAGCACGACGACGAGGAGCCCGAGCACGAGCTTCGAGTAATCCGTGTAGCTCATGAGGACGATCGTCAGCGCCCGGAACAGGACGGCGCCGACGACCGCGCCCGTCACCGTCTCGACCCCGCCGAGCAGCACCATGACGAGCCCGTCGACCGAGAGCGGGATGGCGAGGTTGTCGGGAAAGACGGAGCCCTTCAGGTAGGCGAAGAGCGCGCCGGCGAGCGCCGCGAACCCGCCCGCGACCACGAAGGCCGTCCATTGCACGGCGCGGCGCGAGATGCCGACCGCCTCGGCCTTCAGGGCCGAATCCCGCACGGCCCGGAGCGCGTAGCCGAAGGGCGAGAAGGCGATGACGCGGAGCGCCGCGATGCCGCCCGCCGCGAGCGCCAGCGCGATCCAGTAGAAGGCGGCGGGCGAGCCAGCCCAGGGCGGCGGCCAGATGCCCAGGATGCCGTTGTCGCCGCCCGTCACGCTCGTCCACTGGAAGGCGATCGACCAGGCGATCTGCGCGAAGGCGAGCGTCAGCATGGCGAAGTAGACGCCCGACAGCCGCACGCAGAACCAGCCGAACAGGGCCGCGCCCGCCGTGCCGAGCGCGGCCCCGGCCGCGAGCGCCGCCGGCAGCGGCCAGCCGAGCGTCTTCGCGGCGAGCGCGGCCCCGTAGGAGCCGAGGCCGAAATAGGCCGCGTGCCCGAAGGACGCGATGCCGCCCGCGCTCATCAGCAGCTGCAGGCTGGCCGCGAAGAGGCAGAAGATCGCGATCTCGGCCCCGACCGACAGGAGGTAGGAGCCGCCCACGAGGGGCAGGGCGGCGGCCGCGACGAGCCCGACCGCGACAGCGATCCGCTCCCCTCCCGAGAAGGGCCGCCAGGGCCGGATCAGCCCGGCCGTCCCGGTGCGGGGCGGCCCTTCCGGCCGTCCGAAGAGCCCGTAGGGCCGCACGACGAGGACGATCGCCATCACGGCGAAGACGAGGACCAGCGACACCTGGGGCAGGACGAGGATGCCGAAGGCGTTCAGCTCGGCCACGATGAGGGCCGCCACGTAGGCCCCCGCGACCGAGCCGAGCCCGCCGATCACGACCACGACGAACACCTCGACGATGATGCGCAGGTCCATCGTGTGCGAGACGGCGTCGCGCGGGAGCTGCAGGGCGCCGCCGAGCGCCGCCAGGAAGACGCCGAGCGCGAACACGCCCGTGAACAGCCAGCGCTGGTTCACGCCGAGCGCCGCCACCATGTCGCGATCCTGCGTGGCCGCCCGCACCAGCACGCCGAACCGGGTGCGGTGGAAGAGGAGCCAGATGAGGCCGAGCACGAGCGGCCCGAGCGCGATCAGGAAGAGGTCGTAGCTCGGCACCTGCTGGCCGAGGATGGAGATGGAGGAGCGGAAGCCGGGCGCGCGCCGGCCGACGAGGTCCTCGGGTCCCCACAGGATGATCGACAGGTCCTGCACGACGAGGGTGACGCCGAAGGTCGCGAGCAGCTGGAACAGCTCGGGCGCCCGGTAGATGCGGCGCAGGAGCGTGACCTCGACCAGCGCACCCACGGCCGCGACCCCGATCGCCGCCGCCACGATGCCGCCCCAGAAGCCGAGCGCGCCCTCCCACCGCTCGGTGAGCGAATAGGCCGCGTAGGCGCCCAGCATGTAGAAGGCGCCGTGCGCGAAGTTCACGATCCGCGTCACGCCGAAGATGATCGACAGGCCGGACGCCACCAGGAACAGCGACGACGCGCCGGCGAGGCCGGTCAGGAACTGGACGACGAGGAAGTCCAAGGGGCTCTCGCGGGTGCCGGGGTAAGTTCGTGGTGCGCTGGGTGCCGGCTTTCCCGGGCATGCGCGGGGAGGGTGGGACCGGGCTCTCCGCTCACCCCGGCGAAAGCCGGGGCCCAGCCTCTCAGGGGCTCAGTTCGCCGGCCGCATGGCCTTCACGTCGGCGTCGCTCGGCAGGAAGTCCTTGCCGTCGCGGTAGACGCTGTCGACCATGACGCCCTTGCCGTCCTTCACGGCCGTCTTGCCGACATAGGCGCCCAGCGTCGCCTGATGGTCGATCGCCCGGAACTGCGCCGGCCCGAACGGCGTCTCGAAGGCCAGGCCCTCGGCGGCCGCGATCATCTTGTCCGTGTCGGTCGAGCCCGCCTTGGTCATGATGGCGGCGGCCGATTTCACGAGCGCGTAGCCGACGACGGAGCCGAGGCGGGGGTAGTCCTTGTACTTCGCCTCGTAGGCCTTGAAGAACGCGTTGTGGGCGTCCGTCTTGATCGTGTTCCAGGGATAGCCCGTCACGATCCAGCCCTCCGGCGTCTCCTCCTTGAGGGGATCGATGTATTCCGGCTCGCCCGTCAGGAACGACACGACGGAGCGGTCCTTGAAGAGGCCGCGCGAATTGCCCTCGCGCACAAGCTTCACGAGGTCGGGCCCGAAGGTCACGTTGAGGATGGCCTCCGGCCGCATGGCGGCCACGGCCTGCACGACGGGGCCCGCCTCGATCTTGCCCTGGGGCGGCCATTGCTCGCCGACCCACTCGATGTCCGGGCGCTTCTTCGACAGGAGCTCCTTGAACACCTTCACGGCGGACTGGCCGTATTCGTAGTTCGGAGCGATCGTCGCCCAGCGCTTGGCCGGCAGCTTCGCGGCCTCGTCGGCCAGCATGGCGGCCTGCATGTAGTTCGAGGGGCGCAGGCGGAACGTGTACTTGTTGCCGGCCGACCAGACGATGGCGTCCGTCAGGGGTTCGCCCGCCAGGTAGAAGACCTGCTTCTGCTTGGCGAAGTCGGCGAGCGCGAGGCCGATATGGGAGAAGAAGGCGCCGGCCAGCATGTCGACCTTGTCGCGCGACAGCAGCTCGTTCGCGGCCGTCACGGCATCGGCCGGCTTGCCGCCGTCGTCCTTCGACACGACGACGAGTGTCTTGCCGTTGACGCCGCCCGCCGCGTTGATCTCCTCGACGGCGAGCTGCCAGCCCTTGCGGTAGGGCTCCGTGAAGGCCGGCAGGCCGGAATAGGAATTGATCTCGCCGATCCGGATCTCGCCCTGCTGGGCGTGGGCGCCGCCCGCGAGAGCGGCCAAGGCCGCGAGCCCCACCATCACCTGTCTCATGCCGTTCCCTTTCGTTGTGTCCACATGGAGCCCGCCCGCGCCTCTCAGCGCAAGCCGTCCTCGCCCTTGACGTCGGCGGCCGCGAGCCCGCCGACCCGGGGCAGGGGCCGCCCCGAATCCGTGACCGCCACCGCCACCACGATCTCGTCCCGGCGCGGCGCGTCCGCGACCCGGACCTCCATGCCGTCGAAGTGACTGCGCACGAAGGCCGCGTCCTTGTGGCCGAGCGGCACGTCGAACGGCACGCCGGGCCCGCCGCGCTTCTTCGACGACGGGATCAGGGCCGCGCCCCCGCCAAGCACCTTTCGGGCCGGCGCGCCGAGCTTCGGATGCAGGATCGCGGCCGCGTGCTCCAGCTCGCCGTCCTCCCCGACGGCCGCGGCCTTGCCGTAGCTCTTGACGGCCGGGCCCGCGATGCCGAGGGCCGCGACGGCCCGCTCGGTGAGGAGCTGCCCGAGTTCGTCGCCGATCGTCATGAGGTCCGTCAGGTCCTCGACGTAGCGTCCCGCGAAGGGATTGCGGATGACGGCGAGCGCCGCCGCCCGCCGCGTCGGCGGGTCGACCGCGCGGCCCATCTCCGACCGCGTCTCCTCGACGATCGTCACGATCTTGCGGATCTCGGCCTTCATGCCAGCTCTCGTCTCCTGATCGAGGCGTCGGAGTGTCGTGTCATCCCCCATTCGTCATGCTGAGGAGCGCCCGAAGGGCGCGTCGCGAAGCACGCGAGACGGTCGTGCGTGCTTCGAGACGGCGCGTGCCGCGCCTCCTCAGCATGACGATCGTGGGTGACAGTACCGACGGTCCGACCCTGCAGGTGCAACGCCGCGGCCACGACGAGGCCGCGCGCGACGAGGCCGTCCGCCACCAGGCGGCCGCGCTCCAGCGCGACGGCGATCTCGTCCGACGAGAGGACGCCGACGTCCCGGGTCACGATGATCGCGCCGAGGTCGCTGTCGCAGCGCAGGTCGTGGGCCGGGACGCGGTCGATCGCCGGATGCCCGGGCAGGTCGACCGCGTTGGCGACGATGGTGGCGGCCGCGTCCGCCGCGGCGGCCGTCGCGGCGAGGATCGTCACGGCGTCCGCGATGCCGCGGGAGAGGGAGCGTCCGCGCCGGCCGCTCGTCGCGATGCCGCGGATCGGATCTTCGGCCCGGATCGTGGTCGTGCCGAAGAGCGCCGGCGCGTCCGGCCGGTCGACGAGGCCCGCCCGGTAGCTCTCGCCCGGCGCGAGGTGGAGCGCGATGTCGCCGCCGTTGTTCACGCAGGCGCGCCGCAGCGGCGCCGCCGCCGTCATGGCCCGGAGGACCGCCTCCGCCACGCTGCCCGCGACCGCCGCCATGGGCGTCACGAAGGTCTCGCCCGCATAGGGCGCGACGGCGGCCGCCATGCGGCGCGCGACGGCGCCCTCAGGCGCCGCCGCGCCCGGGCGCGACGGGGCGCGCAGCAGCGGCAGCTCGGCGCAGAGCTCGTCGAGGATCGTCGCGAACCGGGCCGTCGCGGCCGCATAGGCGCGCTCGACGGCGTCCGGCGGGCCGTCGGCCCCGATCACGAGGTCGATCGGCCCGTCCTGCAGGTGCAGGCGGGAGCCGGCGAGGGGTCGGGCGCGTGCCCTCATCCGGCCACGAGCCGCGTGTCGGGATCGAGCGGCCAGGGATTGCCGCTCTTCGGCCGCACGGCCCGGCGCTCGGGCGCGAGGCCGTGCACGTCCGAGAGGCGCCGCACCTCGTCCATGTGGCCGCCGAGCGCGGCGTAGTCCGACAGCCGCATCGTGAACTCGATCGGCGCGACGAGCGCCGGCGTCGGCACCGACCCGAAGCCGTTCTCGGGCACGCGCGAGACGTCGACCATGAACGTGATGCCGCCGCCGGGCCAGACATAGGTCGGCGCGCCGCCGCAGGTCACGGTGGTCAGCGCGTCCTTGACGGAGCGCGTGAGCCGGACGGGGTTCTCCGTGACGCCCGACCGGAGCGAGCCGCCGGCCCCGCCCATGAACAGGATCGTCGCGAGCGCCGGCTCGCAGTTCTCGCGGATCAGGGCGACGGAGCGGGCGAGCCGCTCGGGCATGGTCGCCTCCACGGGCCGGAGCGCCTCGTCGAGGACGTAGTAGCCGGCATGCTCGCCGGTCGTGGACGTCATGAGGAGGGTCTGGCCGGGCCGGGCGACCTTCGGATCGAAGGCGCCGAGGATCGCGAGCGGGTCCGCGATGTCCGTGCCGCCCCAGCCCGTGCCGGGCTGGGCGACCTGGAAGTAGCGGCCCGGCGTCGAGCGGCGGCCCTTGATGCGGATGCCGGTCTCGCGGATGCCCAGCACCTTGCCGGCCTGGTGCTCGGAGAGGACGCCCGTGATGTGGTCGTCGACGACCACGACGTCGTCGACGAAGCCGTCCCATTGCTTGGCGAACATGCCGATCGTGGCCGATCCGCAGCCGACCCGCATGCGCTCCTCGAGCTGCCCGTTGACGAGGGGCGGACGCCCGGCCGCGATCGAGAGCGTGGCGCCGTCGTCGATGGCGAGCTCGACCGTGCCGCCGTTGCAGAGCGCCAGCATGGTCTCGCAGGTGACGCGGCCCTCCTTCTTCGAGCCGCCCGTCAGGTGGTGGACGCCGCCGAGCGACAGCATCTGCGAGCCGTACTCGCCCGTCGTGACGTGGCCCACCGCCTCGCCGCCCGCCCGCACGAGCGACCGCTCGGGCCCGAGATGGCGGTCGGTGTCGACCTTCACCTTGACGCCGCAATACGAGAAGATGCCCTCCGTCACGACCGTGACCATGTCGACGCCCTCGACCTCCGAGGCGACGATGAAGGGCGCGGGCTTGTAATCCGGGTATGTCGTGCCGGCCCCGATGGCGGTGACGAAGGTCGCGGGCTCGCGCACCAGCGCGCCGTCCCAGCCCTCCGCGCCGCCCGAGAACGGGACCAGCGTCCCGCCGGCCTCGACGGCCCGCTCCAGCACGATGTGCGGATCGACCCGGATCAGCTCGCCGTCGCGGTTCGCGTAGCGGTCGCAGGCCCCGGCCTGGCCCGGCCGGATGAAGCACATGACGGGGCAGGCGTCGCAGCGGATGCGGTCGTCGACCTTCGGGGCGAGTTCGGCGCTCATCGGGTCGGCGTCTCCCCCATCCGGCCTTCGCCGAACCGACAGCCGCCGCCTCCCGCGGGGACGGACGGCGTCGCGGCGGCGGCCGCCAGGATCGCCGCCCGCACCCGGTCGGGGGTCGCCGGGATGCGGTGGAGGCGGGCGCCCGTCGCGTCCCGGATGGCGTTGAGGATGGCGGGCGCCGTCGGGATCAGGGCCTGCTCGCCGATGCCCTTCGCGCCGTAGGGCCCGACCCAGGACGGGTCCTCGACCAGGATCGACTCGATCGGCGGGACGTCGCCCGCCGTCGGGATGAGGTAGTCGTGCAGGTTCTCGCCCCGGCCGGGATGGAACTCCTCCATGAGGGCGAGGCCGATCCCCTGGGCGACGCCGCCCTCGATCTGCCCTTCGACCAGCGTCGGGTTGATGGCGCGGCCGACGTCGTGGGCGGCCGTGATCTTCAGGACGCGCACGGTGCCGAGCGCCGCGTCGACTTCGATCTCGGCCAAGTGCGCGCCGAAGCCGTAGACGGCGTAGGCCGAGCCCTGGCCGTCGGCGTCGAGCGGCGTGGTCGGCGGATCGAAGCTGCGCTCCTCGCAGAGCGCGTAGCCATGCGCGTCGCGCGGCAGGTCGGCGAGGACGATGCGGCGGGCGTGGTCGCCGTCCTGCACGAGGAGGGCGCCGGGTTCCGGCACGATGGTCGCCGTCTCGCCGGCATTGGCGAGGCGCAGGATCGTGGCGCGGAGCGCGCGCGCGGCGAGCTCGGTCGCCTTGCCGGTCACGAAGGTCTGGCGCGAGGCGGAGGTCTTGCCGCAATCGGGCGTGAGATCCGTGTCGGCCGAGACGAGGTCGATGACGGCGAGCGGCAGTCCGAGCGCGTCGGCCGCGATCTGCGGCACGATCGTGTTCGAGCCCTGACCGATGTCGACGGCGCCCTGGTGGAGCGAGACGCGGCCGGCGGGCGTGATGCCGATCCGCATGGTCGACGGGTTCGACATGGAGGTGTTGCCGCACCCGTACCACATGCCGGCGACCCCGATGCCGCGCCGCAGCGGGCCCGCCTGCGCCCGGTTGAAGGCCTCGGCGTCCCGGCGGGCGCGGTCCCGGTGCGGCCGCAGCGCCTCGAGGCAGGCCCGGATGCCGACGCCCTCGCCGAGGACCTGGCCCGTCACGGTCGGCTGGTCGGGCCGGAGCGCGTTCAGGATGCGGAACTCGAGCGGATCAAGCCCCGAGCCGGCGGCGAGCTCGTCGTAGAGCTGCTCCACGGCGACGGAGGCCTGCGGCACGCCGAAGCCCCGGAAGGCGCCGGACGGCACGCAATGGGTGTGCACGGCGCGCGTCTCCGCCCGGTAATCCGGCACGAAATAGGGCCCCGAGGCGTGGACGGGGACGCGGTTCGCGACCGTCGGCCCCCAGGACGCATAGGCGCCGGTGTTGAAGTCGCCGTCGAAGGCGATGGCCGTGAGCCGCCCCGCGGCGTCGCAGCCGACCCGGACGTCCATGCGGCCCGGGTGGCGCTTGGTCGTCGTCGCGATCGATTCCGACCGGCTGTACGTCATGCGGACCGGGCGGCCGAGCCGCCAGGCCGCGATCGCCAGGAAGGGCTGGACCGAGAGGTCGAGCTTGGTCCCGAAGCCGCCGCCGACCGCGGTCGGCAGGATGCGGACGTCCTCGGGCGCGATGCCGAGGATCAGGGCCACGTCGTCGCGATCCATGTAGGGCGCCTGCGTGCAGGCGGCGAGTTCGAGCCGGTCGCCGACGCGCCGGGCCCAGCCGGCCTCGGGCTCGATCGGCGCGTGCTCGACGAAGCCCGTCTCGAAGCGGCCGCCCGCGACGTGCGCGGAGGCCGCGAGCCCGCCTTCGGCATCGCCGCGCGCGACGCGTCCGCGCACGAGCACGTTGCCGGCGCGGTCGGCATGGAGGCGGTCGGCGCCCTCCGCGAGAGCGCTGTCCATGTCCGTGTAGGCCGGGAGCGGCGTCCAGGTCACGGGCAGCGCGGCGAGGTCCAGCGCCTCCACGACGGCCGCCTCGCCGACGATCGCGGCCACCGCCTCGCCCCGGAACCGGGCCTCGCGCTCGGCGAAGACGGGCTGGTCGGCATAGGGCGCGATGACGCCGTGGCGGTTGCGGCCCGGCACGTCGGCGGCCGTGAGGATCGCGACGATCCCCGGATGCGCCGCCCGGAACGCGGCGAGGTCGCCGAACGCGAAGGCGGCCCGGTGGTGCGGCGAGCGGATCGCCCGGACGACGAGCGCGTCGGCGGGCGCCCCGTCCGCCCCGAAGAGGTCGCGGCCCTCGACCTTGCGGGCGCCGTCGAGCCGCTGGACCCGGGCGCCGATCGCGGCGCCGGCCGCCGGCATCGCGGCCGGCGTGGCGTCCCGGCCGGCATCGAGCACGGCCTCGACGATCTTGCGATAGCCCGTGCAGCGGCAGAGCACGCCGCCGATCGCGTCCAGCACGGCCGCCTCGTCCGGGGCCGCCTCGCGGTCGAGAAGCGCGGTCGCGGCGACCACCATGCCGGGCGTGCAGATGCCGCACTGGGCCGCGCCGTGGCGCAGGAAGGCGGCCTGGAGGCGCCGGGCCGTCGGGCTCGCGGCCGTCAGGCCCTCGATGGTCGTGACGCGGCGCCCGTCCGCCTGCCCGCAGGCGAGGAGGCAGCCGCAGACCGGCTCGTCGTCGAGGAGCACCGTGCAGGCGCCGCAATCGCCCGCGTCGCAGCCGACCTTGGTGCCCGTCAGGCCGAGCTCGTCGCGCAGCACGCGGGTGAGCCGCACGGCCGGCGCCGCCCGGCTCGCGACGGGCGCGCCGTTGAGCAGGAAGCCGATCGGCTTGCCTTCGTGCCTCACGAGGGCGCTCCGCACGAGGCGAGGGCCCGGCCGACGAGGGTCGCGGCGACGTCGAGCCGGTAGGCGGCGGAGCCCCGCACGTCGTCGATGGGCGCGAGGGGCGCGAGGTGGTCCGGCCCGACGGCGCCGGCGAGATCCGGTCCGATCGGCAGCCCGACGAGCGCGGCCTCGAGGGCCGGCAGGCGGCACGCGGCGGCCGAGCACGACCCGACCGCGACCGCGGCCTCCGCGACGCGACCCGCCCCGTCGGGCACGAGCCGCACGGCGACGGACACGACCGAGATGACGAGGTAGCGCCGCGCGCCGAGCTTGGCGAAGACGGAGCGGCCCGCGGCGCGGGCCCGCGGCACGACGATCGCCGTCAGGATCTCGTCCGGCCGCCGGTCGGTCGAGCGGACGCCGCGCAGGAAGGCGGCGAGCGGCATCTCGCGCCGGCCGGTCGCGCTCGCGAGCTCGACGCGGGCGTCGAGGCAGAGCAGGGGAGGGACGCCGTCGGCCGCGGGCGAGGCGTTGCAGAGATTGCCGCCGATCGTCGCGACGTTCTGGATCTGGACGGAGCCGACGTCGCGGGCGGCCTGCTTCAGGGCGTCGAACCCGGCGGGCAGCTCGGCGGCGCGGATGCGGGCCCAGGTCGTCCGGGCGCCGATCCGGATCCACTCCTCGCCGAGCGTCACGCCGTCGAGCTCGGCCAGGCCCGTGATGTCGAGGAGCGCGGACGGGGCCGGCCCGTCGCCGAGCGACGGGAACACGTCGGTGCCGCCGGCCAGGATGCGGAGCGGATGCGCGGCGAGAGCCTCGCAGGCTTCGCTCAACGTTCCCGGTCGCAGGTACATCAGGCCCGCCTCACCAATTCATTTGTACACTAACAATCTTCGCCGGGTCCGGCCGGGTGTCAAGGCAGCCGAAAGGCGAAAGAGCAGGCGGCGGCTGCCCGGCAGAAAGGCAGGCCGCGCCGGGTCAAGGCGGGACCACGCTCCCGTCCCAGGCGAGCACGCGTCCCGTCTCGGCAGGCGTCGCGCCCGCGATCACGGAGAGGAGCCGGCGGGCCGCGACGTCGGGGGTGAACAGGCGCTCGTCCGGCACGCCGCCCTGGAACGGGCGGCTGAGCCCCGTATCCACGGTGCCCGGATGCAGGCCCAGGCAGATCGCCTCCGGCCGGGTCCGGGCGAGCTCGATCGCGAGCGTCCGCAGGAGCTGGTTCAGGGCCGCCTTGGAGGCGCGGTAGCCGAACCAGCCGCCCAGCCGGTTGTCGCCGATGGAGCCGACCCGGGCCGAGAGCGCCGCGAAGACGGCGCGGCCGCGCCGCGGCAGCACGGGCAGGAGGTGCTTGGCGAGCAGCGCCGGGCCGACCGCGTTGAGGCGGAAGCTCTCCACGAGCGCCTCGGAGTCGAGCTGCCGCCACGTCTTCTCCGGCACGAGCCCCGGTCCCTGCAGCCGGCCGGTCGCGACGATCACGAGCCGGAGCGGCGGCGCGTCCGCGAGGGCCGCGACGGCCCGGGCGATGCTCGCCTCGTCCGTGATGTCGACCGCGCCCGGCACGGCCGCGCCGGACGGCTCGCCCGTCCGCGACCAGGCATGGACGGCGGCATGGTCGCCCGTTTTCAGCAGGGCGGCGACGAGCGCCCGGCCGATCCCTCCGGAGGCGCCGACGACGAGGCAGGCCGAGGGGCCGCCCGCGTCGGCGCTCATGCGGACGGGTCGGCGTCGCGGGCGGCGTCGGCCGGCGGTTCGGGCAGGGGGTGCCAGTGCGTGGGCGCCTCGCTCTCGTCGCGGATCGAGACGGGCACCTGCATGCGCGACAGCCACTCGCCGAACTCGGCGCTGTGGACGGCGATGATGGGCCCCCAGGCCTGCGTGTAGATGAGGATCGGCTCGTCGCTCGGGGCGGTGTCGATCGGCTGCCAGCCGGACGGTTCGGTCATCGTGTCTCCTCGGTCCGGAGTGCGGCGGCACACACGGACGTGCGCCGTCACACTTGCCGGCGGGGCGCTATGCTACAAGCTGCAGACGCATTGGGGCATGGCGGTGGCGCCGTGCGGGAGTCTGCATGGGTCCGATCCGAGACGTGTCGCGCGACGACCTGAAGGCGGGGCTGGCCGACGGCAGCATCACGCTGGTCGACGTCCGCGAGAGCTACGAATTCGATTCGGGCCACATCCCGGGCTCCGTCTCCATGCCGCTCTCCGCCTTCGACCCGGCCTCCCTGCCGGGCGCCGGGCGGGTCGTGTTCTCCTGCGCGGCGGGCGTCCGCTCGCGCCGCGCCGTCGACCTCGCCCGGGAGGCCGGGCTGCCGCACGACGAGCACTATCCGGGCGGCTTCAAGGGCTGGGCCTCGGCGGGCGAGATCGTCGCGTCCGGGGCCGATGACTAGTCAAGCATTGCACTGCAGCGTAGAGACCGTGACGACGATGCAACGACTTCTGCGCTCCATTCCCCTCGCCCTCGCCGGATTGCTGCTGGCCGGCACGGCCTTCGCCCAGGCGCCGGGCGGTCCGCCCCCGGCCGTCACCGTCGCCAAGCCCGTCGTGAAGGAGGTCGTCGAGTACGACGAATTCACGGGACGGTTCGAGGCGACGGAGAGCGTGGACGTCCGCGCCCGCGTCAGCGGCTACCTCGAGAAGATCAGCTTCCAGGACGGCACGCTGGTGCGGAAGGGCGATCCGCTCTTCCTGATCGACCGCCGTCCCTACAAGGCGGCCCTCGACCAGGCGGCCGCGACGCTCGAGGCCGCGCGGTCGCGCGTGACCCTCACGCAGACGGACGTCCAGCGCGCCCAGTCGCTGCAGCGGACCGGCAACATCGCCGAGCAGCTGGTCGACCAGCGCCAGCAGGCGTTCACGGGCGCGAAGGCCGAGGTCGACAACGCCGAGGCGACGCTCCGCATCGCGCAGCTCAACTACGACTTCACCGACATCCGCGCCCCGATCTCGGGCCGGATCGGCCGGCGGCTCATCACCGAGGGCAACCTGATCCTCGCCAACGAATCGCTGCTGACGACGATCCTGACGCTCGACCCGCTGTTCTTCTACTTCGACGTCGACGAGCGGTCGTTCCTCGCCTATTCGCGGATGCGGGACCAGGCCAAGGCGCAGGGCCGCGCGATCACGAGCGACGTCCTCGTCGGCCTCACGGACGAGCGCGACCCGGCCCGCAAGGGCAAGCTCGACTTCATCGACAACCGCGTCGACCAGGCGACCGGCACCATCCGGCTCCGCGCCGTCGTGCCGAACCCGGACCTGTTCCTGGTGCCGGGCCTGTTCGGCACCATCCGGATCACGGGGTCGCCCCCGCATCGCGGCGTCCTGATCCCGGACGAGGCGATCGGGACCGACCAGGACCGCCGCATCGTGTGGGTCGTGGCCGACGACGGCACGGTGAGCTCGAAGGTGGTGCGGCCCGGCCCGAAGATCGACGGCTACCGCCTCATCCGGTCGGGTCTCGACGGCACGGAGACGATCGTGATCTCCGGCCTGCAGCGGGTGCGCCCGGGCGCCAAGGTGACACCGCAACGGCAGGATCTCCCGCCGACGCGCTCCTGACAGGAGACCGCCATGCGGTTCGCACACTTCTTCGTCGACCGCCCGATCTTCGCGACGGTCGTCTCGATCCTCATCACGCTCGTCGGCTACGTCGCGTATTCGCGCCTGCCGGTCGCGCAATATCCCGAGATCGCCCCGCCGACGATCGTCGTGCGCGCCACCTATCCGGGCGCGAACGCCGAGACGGTGGCGTCCACGGTCGCGACGCCGCTCGAGCAGGAGATCAACGGCGTCGAGGGCATGCTCTACATGTCGTCCTACTCGACGGGCGACGGGGCGATGCAGCTCACGATCACCTTCGCCCTCGGGACCAATCTCGACCAGGCGAACGTGCTCGTCCAGAACCGGGTCGCGACGGCGCAGCCGCGCCTGCCGGCCGAGGTGCGCTCGCTCGGCGTGACGACCCGCAAGGCGTCGTCGGACTTCCTGATGGTCGTCCACATGCTGTCGCCGAACAACGCGTTCGACCAGCTCTACATCTCGAACTACACGCTGATCCGCATCCGCGACGAACTGCTCCGGCTCGACGGGGTCGGCGACGTGACCGTGTTCGGGGCGCGCGAATACTCGCTGCGCGTCTGGCTCGATCCCGACAGGCTCGCCTCCTACGGCCTCTCGACGACCGACATCGTCGCGGCCCTCCAGGAGCAGAACATCCAGATCGCGGGCGGCGCGCTCGGGGCGGCGCCCGCGCCGGCCTCCAACGCCTTCCAGCTGACCGTCCAGACGCAGGGGCGGTTCGAGAACGTCCGGCAGTTCGAGAACGTCATCGTCAAGGCGCAGAACGGCCGCCTCGTCCGCATGGCGGACATCGCCCGGGTGGAGCTCGGCGCGCGGGACTACAACTCGAACTCCTATCTCGACGGCAAGGAAGCCATCGGCATCGGCATCTTCCAGCGGCCGGGCACGAACGCGCTCGACGCGGCCGACGCCGTCATCGCCAAGATGAAGGAGCTCCAGGGCACCTTCCCGGCCGGGCTCGAATACCGCATCGCCTACAATCCGACCGAGTTCATCGCCGAATCGGTGCGCGAGGTCTACAAGACGCTGCTCGAGGCGGTGATCCTCGTCGTGATCGTCGTCATCGTGTTCCTGCAGAGCTGGCGCACGGCGATCATCCCGATCGTCGCGATCCCCGTGTCGCTCATCGGCACCTTCGCCGTCATGAGCGCCTTCGGCTTCTCGCTGAACACGCTCACGCTGTTCGGCCTCGTGCTCGCCATCGGCATCGTGGTCGACGACGCGATCGTCGTCGTCGAGAACGTCGAGCGGAAGCTGCGCGAGGGGCGCACGCCGCTCGAGGCCGCG
>JAEUAC010000227.1 GCA_019695455.1 Methylorubrum extorquens
CACGCGCGTGCCGCGGCGGTCCTCGTGCTGCTGTCGCTGGTCTGCTTCCTGCCGGGCTTCGCCTCGCTGCAGCCGATGGATCGCGACGAGCCGCGCTTCGCGCAGGCCTCGAAACAGATGCTGGAGACCGGCGATTTCGTCGACATCCGATTCCAGGACGAGGCTCGCTACAAGAAGCCGGTCGGCATCTACTGGGCGCAGGCCGCCACGGTGGCCGCGGGCGAGGCCGTCGGCGTCGAGAAGGCCCGCACCACCATCGCGCTCTACCGGCTGCCCTCGCTCGCGGGCGCGCTCGCCTCGGTGCTCCTGACCTATTGGGCCGCGCTCGCCTTCGCGGGCCGCCGCGAGGCGTTCGGCGCGGCCGCCCTCATGGCCGCCTCGATCATCCTCACGGTCGAAGCCCGGCTCGCCAAGACCGACGCGGTGCTGCTCGCCTGCTGCACGGCCGCCTTCGGGGCGCTCGCGCGCGTCTGGCTGTCCAGGACGCTGCACCGCCAGCCGGGCCGCACGGTGGCGATCTTCTGGGCGGCGGTGGCGGCCGGCATCCTCGTCAAGGGCCCGATGGTCGTCATGTTCGCGAGTCTCGCGGCCGCGACCCTGTCGCTGCGCGAGCGCTCGGCCCGCTGGCTCGGCGCGCTCAGGCCGGGCCTCGGCCTCGCGGTCGTGGCGGCCTGCGTGCTGCCCTGGTTCCTGCTCATCGCCTGGAAGTCGGGCGGCGAGTTCTACCGGCTCGCCGTCGGCGACGACATGCTCGGCAAGGTGACGACCGGGCAGCAGAAGCACGGCGCGCCGCCCGGCTTCTACCTCGTCGCGTTCTTCGCGACCTTCTGGCCGGGCGCGCTCGCGGCCGCGATCGCCCTGCCGCTCGCCTGGCGGGAGCGCGGGCAGGACTGGGCCGCCTTCCTCCTCGCCTGGGTGGTGCCCGCCTGGCTGATCTTCGAGGCGGTGCCGACGAAGCTGCCCCATTACGTGATGCCGCTCTACCCGGCCCTCGCGATCCTGGTCGTGGTCGCGGTCGCGCGCGGCTATGCCGGGCCGTGGCGGCCCGGGGCGCGCGCGGCCTGGCTCGCGGTGCCGTTCATCCCGCTCGGGCTCCTCGTCGGGCTCGGCTACGCCGCGTGGACGCTCGACGGCATCGTGCCGGCGGGCGGGCTCCTCGTCGTCGCGGCCGCCTTCCTCGTCGCGATCGCCGGCACCGTCGCCTTCTGGCGCGGCGAGGTCGTGGCCGCGCTCGCGGTCTCGATCGTGTCGGCCCTCCTGCTCGCGGCCGGCGTGTTCGGCCTCGTCCAGCCCCGCCTCGCCTCGCTCAAGATGTCGCCGCGGCTCGCGGCCGGCGTCGCGGCGGCGGGCTGCCCCGATCCCGCCGTGGTCACGCTCGGCTACCGGGAGCCGTCGCTCGTCTTCCTGGTCGGCACGGATCTCGACATGGTGACGGAGCCCGTGGACGCGGCCGCCTTCCTGATGCGGGGCGGGTGCCGGGTGGCGCTCGTCGCGGACCGGTTCGAGCCGGCCTTCGTTGCCGCGCTCGCCGGAACGGGCGTCGCGGCCGCGCCCGCGACGCGGGTGGCCGGCTTCAACGTGAACGGCGGCCGGCGGCAATCGGTCGGCATCTGGGTGGCCCGGCCATGAGCGACGGCATCGCGCCGCGGCTCTCCGTCGTGATCCCGGCCAAGAACGAGGCCGGTTCGGTGGCGGACCAGCTGGCCGAGCTCGACCGCGTGCTGGCGCCGCTGGCGCCGTTCGAGGTCGTCTACGTGGTGGACGGCTCGACGGACGACAGCCTGAGGGAGCTCGCCCGGGCCGACCGCGACTGGCTGCGCGTGATCGTCCACGAGGAGAGCTGCGGCAAGAGCGCGGCGCTGCTCACGGGCATCCGGGCCGCCCGCGCGCCCATCGTCGCGACGCTCGACGGCGACGGGCAGAACGACCCGGCCTACGTCCTGCCGCTGGTCGCCGCCATCGACGCGGGCGGGCCGGGGATCGGCCTCGCGGTCGGCCAGCGGACGCGGCGCGGCGACGGGCCCTTCAAGGCGCTGCAATCCAGGATCGCGAACCGGATCCGCCGGGCGATCCTCGGCGACGACACGCGCGACACGGCCTGCGGTCACAAGGCGATCCGCCGCGACGTGTTCCTGCGCCTGCCCTTCTTCGACGCCCTGCACCGCTTCCTCCCGGCGCTCGTGAAGCGGGAAGGGTACGGCGTGGTCCATGTCGACGTGGTGGACCGGCCGCGCACGGCCGGCACCTCGCATTACGGCTTCCTGGACAGGCTGTCCGGGGGCATCCTCGACCTCGCGGGCGTCTGGTGGCTGCTGCGCCGCCGCCGCCGGCTGCCCGCCATCCGGTACGACGGCTGATGCTGATCCAACTGTCCCGCGACGTCGGGGACTACCTCTACGACGTCTTCGTCGCGAAGTTCGACCTCTGGCTCCTGTTCGGGGTCGTGGCCCAGATCGTGTTCGCGCTGCGCTTCGTCGTGCAGTGGATCGCGAGCGAGCGCGCGGGCCGGAGCGTGATGCCGACGGCCTTCTGGTTCCTGTCCATCGTCGGCGGCTCGATGATCCTCGCCTACGGCATCCAGCGCCGCGAGCCGATCATCATCATCGGCCAGGTGCTGGCCGTGTTCATCTACGTCCGCAACCTGATGCTGATCTGGAAGGAGCGGCAGCGCCGCCGCGCCGCCGCCCGCCAAGCGCCCGAGATCGGCTAGACCTCCAGGAAGAAGCGCACCATGGCGCGGCTCGCATCCGGCCCGCGCGGATCCGTGTAGGTCCCGGCCGCGCTGCCGCCCGCCCAGGCATGGCCGGCGCCGTGGATCGTCCAGTGCTCGCTCGCGATCCACTGCACGACGAAGCCCAGCGCGAACACGATCTGGGCCACGACCCCGAACCGCAGCCACAGGTCGAACTTCGCGACGAAGACGTCGTAGAGATAATCCCCGACGTCGCGGGAAAGTTGGATCAGCATCAGCCGTCGTACCGGATCGCGGGCAGCCTGCGACGACGGCGCAGCAGCCACCAGACGCCCGCG
>JAEUAC010000362.1 GCA_019695455.1 Methylorubrum extorquens
GATCCCGTGGTCGCCCATGGCGGCGCGCTGGGCGCGTCCGCGCTCGCGCGGCAGCCGCGCGAGGCGGCGGCCTTCGACTTCGTGAACCAGGGCGACGTGCTGGCGCGCAGCGCCGTCGCCGTCCTGAACGGCGGATTGAACACGGTCATGGACGCGCTGGCGGCCGGCGTGCCGATCCTCGCCGTCCCGATCGCCTTCGAGCAGGGCGCGATCGCGTCCCGGATCGAGCGCGCCGGCGCCGGGCGGCGGCTGTCGCGGATCCTGCTCGGGCCGGGCCGGGTCGCCGGGACCGTGCGGGCGATGCTGGCCGACCCCTCGGCGGCCGAGGCGGCGGGCCGCCTCGCGGCCGAGATCGCGGCGGCGGGCGGAACGGCCCGGGCGGCCGACATCGTGGAACGCGTGCTCGCGACGGGACGTCCCGTCCCGTGCGAGACGCCCGAGACAGGAATCGAGAACGCGGCATGAGCACCATCCGGCCGACGGCCTGCGTCATCGGAGCGGGGTTCGGCGGCATCGCGCTCGCCATCCGGCTGCAGACGGCCGGCTTCGACGTGACACTCCTCGAGAAACGCGACAAGCCGGGCGGCCGCGCCTACGTCTACGAGGACCAGGGCTTCGTCTTCGACGCCGGACCGACCGTCATCACGGACCCGAGCGCGCTGGAGGAGCTGTTCGCGAACGCGGGCCGGCGCCTCGCCGACTACGTCGAGCTGCTGCCGGTCTCGCCGTTCTACCGGCTCGCCTGGGAGAGCGGCTACGCGTTCGACTACGTCAACGACCAGGCGGAGCTCGACCGCCAGATCGGGCTGAAGAGCCCGGCCGACGTCGAGGGCTACCGCCGCTTCCTCGCCTATTCGAAGGCGGTGTTCGAGGAGGGCTACCTGAAGCTCGGGGCCGTCCCGTTCCTGCACTTCCGCGACATGGTGAAGGCCGGTCCGCAGCTCGCGAAGCTGCAGGCGTGGCGGTCGGTCTATTCGATCGTGTCGAAGTTCATCAAGGACGACGAACTGCGGCAGGCCTTCTCGTTCCACTCGCTCCTCGTCGGCGGCAACCCGTTCGCGACCTCGTCGATATATGCCCTGATCCACGCGCTCGAGAGGACGTGGGGCGTCTGGTTCCCGAAGGGGGGCACGGGCGCGCTCGTGCGCGGCATGGTGCGGCTCTTCGAGGATCTCGGCGGCACGATCCGCGTCAACGCGGAGGTGGACGCGATCGAGACCCGGGACGGGCGCGCCCGCGCCGTGGTCACGCGCGACGGCTGGCGGGGCGAGTTCGACGCCGTCGCCTCGAACGGAGACGTCGTCCACACCTACGGCCACCTGCTGCGGGACGACCCGCGCGGCAAGCAGATGGCGAAGAGCCTCGCCGGCAAGCGCTTCTCGATGTCGCTCTTCGTGGTCTATTTTGGCCTGAAGCGGCACCAGCCGCAGATCCAGCACCACACCGTGCTGTTCGGGCCGCGCTACCGCGCCCTGATCGACGACATCTTCAACCGCGAGACGCTGGCCGACGACTTCTCGCTCTACCTGCACTCGCCCTGCGCGACCGATCCCTCGCTCGCGCCGCCCGGCGCCGGCTCGTACTACGTCCTGGCGCCCGTGCCCCATCTCGGCACGGCCCCGCTGGACTGGGACCGGCAGGCGCCGCTCTACGAGAAGCGCATCCTCGACTACGTGGAGAAGCGCTGCATGCCGGGCCTGCGCGAGGACCTCGTCACGGTCCGCAGCTTCACGCCGCAGGACTTCAGGACGGAGCTGAACGCGCATCTCGGCTCGGCCTTCTCGCTCGAGCCGATCCTGACGCAGAGCGCCTGGTTCCGGCCGCACAACCGCGACGACCGGATCCCGAACCTCTACATCGTCGGCGCCGGGACGCATCCGGGGGCGGGCGTGCCGGGCGTGGTCGGCTCGGCCAAGGCGACCGCCGGCCTCATGATCGCCGATGCCGGGCTCGCGGTCGGACAGGCGGCGTGACCACGGATCCGGCGCTCCTCGCGGAGGCGACGCGGTCCATCACGGAGGGCTCGAAGAGCTTCGCGGCCGCGTCCCGGCTGTTCGGACCGGAGAGCCGGGAGAGCGCCGTCCTCCTCTACGCCTGGTGCCGCCATTGCGACGACGTCGTGGACGGGCAGGACCATGGCCACGGCGCGACCCCGGAGGCGGGGGAGGGCGCCGCGGCCCGGCTGGCCCGCCTGGAGGAGCAGACGCGGCGTGCGCTCTCGGGCGGCGCCGTGACCGAGCCGGCCTTCGCGGCCCTGGCCGAGGTCGCGCGGCGCCACGCGATCCCGCCCCTATATCCGCTCCAGCACCTGGACGGCTTCCGCATCGACGTCGAGGAGCGCCCGTTCGACACGCTCGCGGACCTCCTCGACTATTGCTACGGCGTCGCGGGCGTGGTCGGCGTGATGATGAGCCACGTCATGGGCGCGCGCGACCCGGCCGTGCTCGACCGGGCCTGCGATCTCGGCCTCGCCTTCCAGCTCACCAACATCGCGCGCGACATCGTAGACGACGCGCGGGTCGGGCGGGTCTACCTGCCGGCCGCGTGGCTCGCGGAGGCCGGCGTGCCGCGCTCCGAGATCGCCGCGCCCGGGCACCGCCCGGCGATCGCGGATCTCGCGGCCCGGCTTCTCGACACGGCGGAGCCCTACTACGCCTCGGCGCGCCTCGGGATCCCGGCCCTGCCGCCGCGCGCGCGCTGGGCCATCGCGACGGCGCTCGGCATCTACCGCCAGATCGGCCTCGACGTCCGGGCGCTCGGGCCGCGGGCCTGGGACCGGCGGGTCTCGACCTCGACGGCGAGCAAGCTCGGCCACGTCGCGGCCGGCGCGCTGGCCATGCGGCCGGGACGGTTCCGGGTCCGGCCGCGACCGGCGGACCTGTATCGACGCCCGACGGGCGCCTGAGCGCCGCCGGCCTCGTCAGGACGAGGGGCCGCGGGTCAGCCTCTCAGGAGCGCGCGTTCGGCAGGCGCCACCAAGGCATCCAGGGCTGCTCGTGGTGCTCGTGGTGGTAGCCGCCGAAATGGAAGCAGGTGACCAGCGAGGCGAACGGGCCGAGCTCCAGGCTGCGGGCGTTGTGGGAATCCGAGAACGCGTCGGACTCGTGCCGGTGGGGCAGGTAGGTCCCGTAGTAGAAGAGCTGCAGCGAGGAGAGGATCGCCGGCACGCCCCAGAACACGAGCGCGTTGGCGGGATCGACCCGGAAGACGAAGAGATAGGTCGCGAGCAGGGCGGCCAGGACCGCGAACTCGCGCAGGCCGAAATAGCGGCGGAAGAAGGCGACGTACCAGGGCCAGAAGGCGCGCGGCCCGTCGGCGTGGAAGTCGGGGTCCTCGGCCGTGCCCGAATGCCGGTGGTGGGCGTGGTGCTTGCCGATCAGGCGGTCGAAGGAGAAGCCGGCGTAGAGCGCGAGGACCACGTGGCCGACCGCCCGGTTCAGCCACGGCCGGCCCGGCGCGAGCGAGCCGTGCATGCAATCGTGGGCGACGATGAACAGCCCGACGTTGAGCCAGCACTGGACGAGGATGAGGAGCGGGGCGAGCACGACGTCGGCGGGCGTCCAGCGGTGCAGGAACACGCCGTAGACATGCGCGCCGAGCCAGCCGGCCATCAGGGCGGCGGCGAGGGACAGGCCGATCGCGGTCTGGCCCGCGACCCGGCGGGCCGGCCGGCCAGCCTGGGCGTGCACGCTCATTCGGAGGTCCCCACGGGCTCGCGCACGGGCGCCTTGCCCTCGCGGAGCCTGGTCTTCAGGTCGCGCACGGGCGGCGCGTAGAGGAAGCCGAACGACACGCACCCCTCGCGGCCGTCGACCGCGTGATGCAGGCGATGCGCCTGGACGAGCCGCTTCAGGTAGCCGTGGCGCGGCACCCAGCGGAACGGCCAGCGCTGGTGGACGAGGCCGTCGTGGACGATGAAGTACAGGCAGCCGTAGACGCTCATGCCGACGCCCACCCAGTAGAGCGAGCCGCGGCCGGGCGAGAACAGGATCATGACGAGCGCGAGACCCGCGAAGAGCACGGCGTAGAGGTCGTTCTTCTCGAGAAGGTCGTCGTGCTCGACGTGGTGGGATTCGTGCCAGCCCCAGCCGGGGCCGTGCATGATCCAGCGGTGGACCGAATAGGCCACGAGCTCCATCACCACGACGGTGCCGACCAGGATGGCGCCGTTCAACAGCATCGGACGTGTCCCCTGGTGCGGGGCATGGCGGTCTCCGGTCAGGCTTCGACGCGATCGGCCGGGCCGTGGGCCGGGACGGTGCCCGCGCTCTCGAAGATCCCGGCCATGAAGGTGGCGAGGAGCCCGCCCGGGCGCAAGCCGTCCTGCGCATGGGCGACGTGCGCGGCGAGGCGGCGCACGGCATCGCCGGGGCCGAGCACCGACAGGAGCGTCGTCTTGCCGCGATCCTCCGGCTGGTCGGACGGGCCGAATTCGCCGTCGGCGAGGTCGTCCATCAGCTGGAAGGCCTGGCCGAGATGGGTGGCGCAGGTCCGCAGGCGCTCGGCATCGGGGGCTGCGGCGTCCGCGATGGCGGCCGCCACGTCCACGGCTGCGACGAACAGGACGCCCGTCTTCAGGTGGTTCGCCTCGACCAGGGCCGTGGCGCCGCCCCGGCCGCGCAGGTCCCGGAACTGGCCGCCGGCCAGCCCGTGGATCCCGACGGCCTCCGCCAGGATGCCGACGAGGCGGGCCCGCGTGGCGCCGTCGACGCCCGCCGTCGCGGCCGCGACGGCGTAGGCCTGGGCGAGGAGCGAGATCGCGGCCAGCATGGCGACGTCCTCGCCGAAGACCCGATGCGTGGAGGGGCGCCCGCGGCGCGTCGCCGCGTCGTCCATCGAGGGCAGGTCGTCCAGCACGAGCGAGGCCGCGTGGATCATCTCGAGCGCGCAGCCCGCGTCGAGGGCGGCGAGGTCCGTCCGGCCGAGCTCCCAGGAGGCGAGCACCGTCGCGATCGGCCGCAGCCGCTTGCCGGGCGCGAGGAGGGCATGGCGCACGGCGCGCGCGAGCGCGTCCTGGCCCGAGGGCGCGAGCGCGGTCAGCCGTCGCTCGACGGTGTCCCGCAGGTCCGCCACGCTCCGGAATGCGCTCGATCCATCCGACGATGGCGGCCTGTGCGTCCGCCCTGACCCGTCTCGCAACAACGATCCTCGCAGCAGTCGAGCCAAGGTGTCGGACGCCGTCCCGCGTGACAAGCATAAACGCGCGATCGTGATCGCATGGCTTGGGCGGCCCAGGCGTGGCATGGCTCGGCCGCGCCGCCGCGTCCGCGGCCGACCCGGAACGGCCGATGCGTCAGGCGAACGAGGTGGATTTCTGGCGGGGTCTGGCCCTCGTCTCCATCTTCATCAACCACATCCCGGGCTTCGCCTTCGAGAGCTGGACGCATCGCAACGTCGGCCTCTCGGATTCGGCGGAGCTCTTCGTCTTCCTGGCCGGCTGGGGCATGCGCCGCCTCGTCGAGGGTGCCGACGGCGTGCACGGGCTCGGCCGGGTCGTGCTCCGGCTCGGGGCGCGGGCCGTCACGCTCTATGCCGTCCAGATCCTCATCACGATGCTCGCGATCGGCCTCATCGCCGCCGCCGCCACCCTGTTCGAGAACCCGCTCCTGCTCGAATGGAACAACGCCGCGGCCGTGTTCCAGGACCCGGCCTCGACCCATATCGGCCTCGTCATCCTGACCCACCAGCTCGGCTACTTCGACATCCTGCCGCTCTACGTGGTGCTGATGCTGGGAGCGCCGGCGCTCGCCGTCCTCCACTCGGTCGCGCCGCGGATCGTCCTGCCGGGCGCGCTCGCCCTCTATGGGGCGACGCTCGTCCTCGGCCTGAACCTGCCGACCTGGCCCGTGGAGGGCACCTGGTACTTCTCGCCCTTCGCCTGGCAGATCGTGTTCGTGCTGGGCTTCGTGCTGGCCGGGCCCTCGGCCCTGGGCGACGCGGTCCGCCGCCACGTCGTCGCGCGGCGCGTCGCCGGCGCCGCCATCGTGGCGCTCGGCGCCTGGCTCGCCCTGCACGACATGGCGCCGGACCCCATCCGCGTGCCGCAGCCTCGCCTCGCCTTCATGTTCGACAAGACCTTCGAGACGCCCGCCCGGCTGATCCACTTCCTGGCCCTGGCGGGCCTCTGCGCGGGCGCCTTCGGGCCGATCCGCCGCGTGGCCCGTCCGGTCGCCCGCTTCCTGGCGATGCTCGGCCGGAACTCGCTGAACGTGTTCTGCGTGGGATCCCTGTTATCGCTGTCGGCACAGATCCTGCGCTTCGCCCTGGGACATGGTACAGCGACGGACGCCGCGATCCTCGTCGGAGGCGTCGCGATCCTGGGATTCACGGCATGGCTGTCGGAATTGCGCGAAAGGCTGCGGGGCGCTGGGCAGGTGCGGCCGGCGCCGTCTGTCTCCTCGCCGGCCTGAGCGCCGCGTCGGAGCTCATCCCGCCGCCCGGCCCGCCGCTGCCCGTCACGCTCTCCAAGGCCTGCGACGCTCCCGCGGCCGACATCGCGACGACGGCGCCGCTCCCCCACGTGATCGACAAGCTGCGCGACCGGTCGCGGCTCAGCGTGCTGGCGATCGGCTCGTCCTCGACGGCCGGGCTCGGCGCGTCGGCACCGGCCAAGAACTATCCCGCCCAGCTCGAGGGCATCCTGGAACGGGCCTTCAAGGGGCTGGACGTGCTCGTCGTGAACCGCGGCGTCTCGGGCGAGGTGGCCGCCATGACGGCCGACCGCCTGAAGACGCAGGTCGCGCTCGACAAGCCGGATCTCGTGCTCTGGCAGGTCGGCACGAACGACGCGCTCTCGCACGTGCCCGTGGAGGCCTTCGCGGGCACCGTCCGCGACACGATCCGCTGGCTGAAGGAGCACGGCGTGGACGTGGTCCTCGTCGGGCTCCAGTACACCCTGGCCGTCGCCAAGGACGAGTACTACGCCTCGATCCGGAACGCCCTGCAGGGCATCGCGCAGGCCGAGAACGTGCTCCTCGTCCGGCGGTTCGAGGCGATGGAATTCCTGGAGAAGGCCAAGGCCGGTCCCTTCATCTCGGAGGACGGCCTGCACCTGAACGATCTCGGCTACCACTGCATGGCCGAGCACGTGGCCCGCGCCGTGGTCGTGAGCGCCTTCCTGAAGAAGTGACCCGGCCGGCGCGCGCCGTCAGGCGACCCGGCGGTCCACCCCGTCCGACGGCATGCGGTAGCGGAGCTCGCCGATCATGCCGACGATCTGCTGGGGCTGGTAGGGCGTCCTGATGCAGGGCGCGCCCTTGACCTTCGCGGCGTCCGGGATGCGGAACGGCGCGCGCGAGGTGTAGATCACGTCCATGCGCGGGTTGATGACGCGGGCCGCCTTCGCGATCGCGAGGCCGCCGATGTCGCCGCCGAGATCGGCATCGACGACGAGGATGTCGATCTTGCGGCCGCTCTCGAGCACGGCCATCGCCTCCGCCCCGTCGCGGGCCAGCACGGGTTCGTACCCGTACATGGTCAGGCCGTTCGAGGTGATCTGGCGGGTGAGGCCGTCCGAGGCCACGAGAAGCACGGACAATTGTCTGCTCACGGTCGTCTCCCGATCGCGATGCGGACGGCGGAAGCAACACCTTCCATCCGGCAACGTCGGGGCCTGAAGACCCCGAATGGTTCATGATCGGTTGATGAAACCACTACAGACCTAAACGATCGGTAAAGATCGCCCGGGGGCGCCGCTGTGTCATTTTGACTAGCGGCATTTCAGAGACGGACGGAATGCACGCTGTGGTCGGCGCGCGCGAAGCGCTCGGCCGCGGCCACGATGTCGAGACCCCGCCAGGGCTTCGCCACGAAGACGCAGCGCGCCGGCAGGTCGTCCGGTTCCGGCCCGCCCGACGTCACGATCAGGCTCACCGACGGCCAGAGCACGGACACGCGGCGCGCCAGGCTGAGCCCGTCCATCGGGCCGGGCAGCCGGATGTCGACCAGCACGACGGCGACGTTGCCGCCGAGCTCCTGCAGGTGCTCGATCGCGTCCTCGGCGGTCCGCAGCTGCCTCACGTCGAGATCCAGGACGCCGAGGAACTCGGCCCCCATGGCGCTGACGTTGCGATCGTCCTCGACGATCAGCGCGCTCATCCGGATCTTGCCGGATCCCGTCATCGGTCACCTCCGCTGCCCCCGGAGTGACGCCCGCTCGGCGGGACGCGTCCGCCGACCCGTTCGGGCTCGTCGCGACGACGCAGGGTCACCGATCGGCCCGCCCGGATCAACCCGGTCCGCCGCATTCAATTGAGGCAGCCGCCCCGGCGGCGATTGACGGCCGCGGCACGGGCTCCCAAGAGGTCGGGCGCGCCCGGAGAGCGGCGCCGGCCACGGCGGCCGGCAGCGTCGGCCCGGTGCGGCCAGGGAGGTTGGGATGAGGCTCCGCAACAAGACCGCGATCGTCACCGGCGGCGCGCAGGGGTTCGGCTACGGGATCGCCGAGACCTTCGTCCGCGAGGGCGCGCTGGTCGCGATCCTCGACCTCGACGGCGAGGGGGCGACGCGGGCGGCCGAGGCGCTCGGGCCGGCCGCGATGGCGTTCCGCTGCAACGTCGCGGATTCGGCCGAGGTGGCGCGGGTCGTGGCCGAGGCGATCACCGGCCTCGGCGACCTCGACATCATCGTCAACAATGCCGGCACCACCCATCGCAACATGCCGATGCTGGATGTCGAGGAGGCGGAGTTCGACAGGGTCTTCGCCGTCAACGTGAAGTCGATCTACCTGACGACCCGGGCCGTGCTGCCGCATTTCCGCCGGCGCGGCGGGGGCGTCATCCTCAACATCGGCTCGACGGCGGGCCTTCGGCCGAGGCCCGGCCTGACGTGGTACAACGCCTCCAAGGGCGCCGTGAACCTCCTGTCGAAGTCGATGGCGGTCGAGCTCGCGCCGGACAAGGTGCGCGTCAACGCGATCGCGCCCGTCGCCGGCGAGACGCCGCTTCTCGCCTCCTTCATGGGCGAGGACACGCCCGAGAAGCGCGCGGCGTTCCGGGCGAGCATTCCGTGGGGGCGCTTGTCCACCGCGCAGGACATCGCCAATTCCGCCCTGTTCCTCTGCTCGGACGAGTCCGAGATGGTGACGGGCACCGTGCTCGCGGTCGACGGCGGCCGCTGCATCTGAGGGCGTCTCGGGAGACGACATGAGCCAGCTGTTCACGCCCATCCGCCTCGGTGGGCGCACCTACGACAACCGCATCGTCGTCTCGCCGATGTGCCAGTACTCGGCGATCCACGGCGACGCGAACGACTGGCACCTCGTCCATCTCGGCTCGCTCGCGATGTCGGGGGCGGGCCTCCTCGTGCTCGAGGCGGCCGCCGTCGAGGAGGGAGGCCGCATCACGCACGGCGATCTCGGCCTCTACTCGAACGAGAACGAGGCCGCGCTGACGCGGGTGCTCGGCTTCTGCCGGAAGCACGGCTCGGCGAAGCTCGGCATCCAGCTCGCCCATGCGGGTCGCAAGGCGTCCCAGACGGTGCCGTGGGAGGGCGGGGTCGCGCTCGGTCCCGACGGCGACCCGTGGGAGACGGTGTCCGCCTCCGCCGTCCCGTTCACGCCGGACTGGCACACGCCGCGCGCCGCGACGGAGGAGGACCTGGACCGGATCGTCGCCGCCTTCGCGGCCGCGACGCGCCGGGCGGTGCATCTCGGCTTCGACCTGATCGAGGCCCATGCGGCGCACGGCTACCTGCTGCACCAGTTCCTGTCGCCGCTCTCGAACCGGCGCACCGACGCGTACGGGGGCAGCCTCGAGAACCGGATGCGTTTCCCGCTCCGCGTCTTCGAGGCCATGCGCGAGGCCTGCCCGCGGGACCTGACGCTCGGGGCGCGCCTGTCCGCGACGGACTGGACGGAGGGCGGCTTCACGCTCGAGGAGGCGACGATCCTCGCGGGCGAGCTGAAGAGCCGCGGGTGCGACTACCTCGACGTCTCCTCCGGCGGCAACGCGGCCCGGGCCAAGATGACCATCGGGCCCGGCTACCAGGCCCCCTTCGCGGCCGCGATCCGGCGGGAGGTCGACATCCCCGTCTGGGGCGTCGGCCTGATCGTGACGCCCGAGCACGCCGAGGATCTCGTCGCGTCCGGGCAGGTCGACATGGTGGCGCTCGGGCGCACGATCCTCGACGACCCGCACTGGGCCTGGAACGCCGCCCGGGTGCTCGGCGGCGAGATCGCCCGGCCCCCGCAATACGCCCGCGCGGCGCCGGCCGTCTGGCCGGGCGCGAGCTACAAGGACGGGCCGGCCCCCGCCGCTGCCGCGTGAGGACCCCATCGGGCGGCCCGGGTGCTCCGGGTCGCCGCGCCGCCGAGGACTTGCCATGACCGACGCCTACATCTGCGACGCCGTCCGCACCCCGATCGGCCGCTACGGCGGCGCGCTCGCGAGCGTGCGGGCCGACGATCTCGCGGCCGCGCCGATCCGGGAGCTGCTGCGCCGGCATCCCGGGCTCGGATCCCGCGTCGACGAGGTGGTGCTGGGCTGCGCCAACCAGGCCGGCGAGGACAACCGGAACGTCGGCCGCATGGCGGCGCTGCTCGCGGGCCTTCCGGAGAGCGTGCCGGCCGCGACCGTGAACCGGCTCTGCGCCTCGGGGCTCGATGCCGTCGGCGCGGTGGCGCGTGCCATCCGGGCGGGCGAGGCCGAGCTCTGCATCGCGGGCGGCGTCGAATCCATGACGCGGGCGCCCTTCGTGACCGGCAAGGCGAGCGCGCCCTTCCAGCGCACCACGGACACCTACGACACGACCATCGGCTGGCGCTTCATCAACCCGCTGATGAAGGCCCAGTACGGCGTCGATTCCATGCCCGACACGGCCGAGAACGTGGCCGAGGAGTTCCAGGTGTCGCGCGCCGACCAGGACGCCTTCGCGCTGCGCTCCCAGGAGCGCGCGGCGCGTGCCATGCGGGACGGGACGCTGGACGCCCGGATGGTCGCGGTCGAGATCGCGGGCCGCAAGGGCGACGTCGTGCGGGTGACGACGGACGAGCATCCCCGGTCCGACACCACGGCCGAGACGCTGGCCAGGCTGAAGCCCATCCGGGCCGGCGGCACGGTGACGGCCGGCAACGCCTCGGGCGTCAACGACGGGGCGGCGGCGCTCGTGGTCGCGACGGAGGCAGCGGCGGCCCGCCATGGCCTCACGCCGAAGGCCCGCATCCTCGGCATTGCGGCCGCCGGCGTGCCGCCCCGCATCATGGGGATCGGCCCGGTGCCCGCCACGACCAAGCTCCTCGAGCGGCTCGGCCTCACGATCCGAGACATGGACGTGATCGAGCTGAACGAGGCCTTCGCCTCCCAGGTCCTGGCCTCGCTCCGCCAGCTCGGCGTCCCGGACGACGCCGAGCACGTCAACCCGAACGGGGGCGGCATCGCGCTCGGCCACCCGCTCGGCATGTCGGGCGCCCGCATCGCGTCGGACGTCGCCTTCGAGCTGGAACGCCGCGGCGGCCGCTACGGCCTCGCCACCATGTGCGTCGGCGTCGGCCAGGGCGTGGCCATGGTGCTCGAACGGGTGAGCTGAGACGCCGTCCGGTCGGCGCCCGGAGGCCGGCGGGCGAGTCCCGGCCGGCACCGGGACGCGCGGGGAGACGGGCGGGTCGCGCCGGCCCCGGCGACAGCCGGGGCTCACCCTCGCGGCCGGACGGGCCTCAGTGGACGACGGGCTTGCGGAGCAGCTTGCCGCGATCGGTCGATTCGATGACGACGTCGAAGGTGCGGCCTGATCGACCGATGCGGAGCGGGAGCGGGGTGCCGGCCGGGCCGGCGGACCAGATGCGCCGGTAGAAGCCGGCGAGGTCGTCGACGCTGCTGCCCGCGACCGCGACCAGCAGGTCGCCGACCTGCAGGCCGGCGGCGTCGGCCGGGCCCTTGTCGGACAGCCCGGCCACGACGACGTGCCCGTCGACCTCCGTCGCGAACAGGCCGAGCCAGGGCCGCGGCGGGCGGCCCGAGACCCCGGACGTCTGCAGCGGCTCGAGGATCGGCTTCAGGAGGTCGATCGGGACGACCATGTTCAGGTTCTCGCTCCGGTCGCGCTCGCGATCCTGCTGGAGCTGCAGCGAGCCGATGCCGATCAGGCGGCCGCCCTGGTCGAGGAGGGCGGTCCCGCCCCAATGCGGGTGGGGCGGGCTGACGAAGAGCGCCTCCTCGAGCAGGTACTCCCAATAGCCGGCGAATTCCTGGCGGGCGACGATGCGAGCCGCGACGGAGCGCGCCCGGCCGCCGGCGCCCGCGATGATGACGTCGTCCCCCACGGCCGCGTCCTCCGAGCTGCCGATCGGGATGGCCGGCAGGTCGACGCGCGCGAGCGCCTGCACCAGCCCGAACCCGGTCTGGGCGTCGTAGCCGACGACGTCGCCCGGCAGGACCCGCCCGTCGTTCGTCGTGAGCCAGACCTGGGTCGCCTCGGTGATGAGGTAGCCGATGGTGAGGACGAGGCCGGATTCGTCGATCAGGACCCCGTTCCCGGCCCGCTCCGTGCCCAGCGTCTCCGCCGTGAAGGCGTCGCCCGGCACGACGGAGGACAGGGCGAGCACGCCGGAGAGCCGCCGGTCGAGGTCGAAACCGTAATCGCCGGGGCGCGGCTGCGCACCCTTCGGCACTTTCCATTCGCTCAGAGCCATGCTCCTCCGCCCTCCGCGCGCCCGCCACGAGGCGCGCGCGCTTCAACGAACGGGCATGGAGCCTCCCCGTTCCCGGGGGGTCAGTTCGGGATGAAGGTGCCCAGGCCCCGGAACAGCTGGCTGACGAAGTTCGCCTCCTGGCCGCCCGCTTCCGTCCGGCGCGAGATGAAGTCGAACACCTTGCCGTCCTGCTGGCCGTACAGCGCGACGCGCTCCACCTTCAGCCCCTGCGTGAAGTAGACCGCGGTGACGCGCTGGTCCGTGACGCTCTCGCCCATGAAGTGGAAGGTGCGGCTCTGAACCTGGCTGATGTAGTACCAGGAGCGGTTGCCCACCGTGGACACCGTCGTCGGCGTGCCGAGCAGCGACAGCACCTGCTCGGCCGACATGCCGGGCTTCACCTGGCTCACGGCGCGCTCGTCGATGACGTAGCCCTTCTGCAGGTTCTCGCCGAGCATGCAGCCGGAGAGCGATGCCCCCAGCACGGCCGCGGCCAGCACCCGAATCGCCAGCCTCGCGTCCCGACGCGCCATGATGCCCCCTCACGAATTGGTTAATCGTCCGCCGGGGCGTGGGGTAGCGGCAGGGTGCGACTTTGACAAGGCGAGCCGCTTGGGTTGGTTGGCCCGCATGTTCGGTTTTCTGAAGCGTCGAACCGGCCCCAGCGCGGTCGAGATCCTGCATGCCCGCATCGTCGAGGCGTCGCGGGCGCCGGCCCTGTACGGGCCGGGAGGCTTCCCCGACACGGTGGAGGGCCGGTTCGAGGCGCTGACGCTCGTCGCGCTCGTGACCCTGCGTCGCCTGCGCGGCCTGCCGCCGCCGGCCGACGACGTCGCCCAGGACCTCGTGGACGCGGTGTTCGCCCATCTCGAGATCGCGCTGCGGGAACTCGGCGTCGGCGACATGGGCATCCCGAAGCGCATGAAGAAGCTCGGCCGCGCCTTCTACGACCGGGCGGGCGGCTACGACCCGCTTCTCGCCGCCGGGGAGCCCGGTCCGCTGGCGGCGGCGCTGGCCGGCCGGCTCTCCATCGAGCCGCCGCTCGCGGCGGCCCGGGCCGTCCTCGACATGGAGGCGGCGCTCGCCCGCGCGGACCTCGCCCGCATCCTCGCCGCCGAACCCCAGATCCCCGCCGCGCCGGAGGCCATGTCGTGAGCACCATCCCCTTCTCCCGCCCCTGGTCGGCGCGGCACGTCGGGCAGGCCGGTTCCGAGGTCGCGCTGACGGCCGAACCGGCCGAGCGGGACGCGCTGGCCCGCGAGTTCGGGCTCGCCTCGATCGACCGGCTGGAGGCGCGCCTCCGCATGGAGGGCCGGCCCGACCGGGTGCGCGTGACGGGACGGGTGACGGCGGACGTGGTGCAGACCTGCGTCGTGACGCTGGAGCCGTTCCCGGCGCGGGTCGACGCGGCCGTGGACGTCACGTTCCGGGAGCGGTCGGACAAGGAGGCGCGCTGGGAGGAGGAGCGGGCCGTCAGCGAGGTGGAGGCCGACCTGGACGCGCCCGACGACCTCGTCGACGGCACGATCGATCTCGGGCAGGTGGCGTCCGAGTTCCTGGCGCTCGCGCTCGACCCCTATCCCCGCAAGCCCGGGGCGGAACTCGAGACCGACCGCGCCGGCGAGGTCGAGACCTCGCCCTTCGCGGCGCTCAAGGGGCTCGCCGGCCGGGAGTAGGTCAGGCGGCGAGCGTCGCCGGCGTGATCGCGACCGATTCGCCGCATCCGCAGGCGGAGGTCTGGTTCGGGTTCCGGAACACGAAGCCGGACGACATCTTGCTCGTCTGGAAGTCCATCTCCGTCCCGAGCAGGAAGAGCACGGCCTTCGGGTCGATCAGGACGGTGACGCCCTTGTCCTCGACGACCTCGTCGCGCGGATCGATCGCGTCCGCGTATTCCATCGTGTATTCCATGCCGGCGCAGCCGCCGTTCTTGACGCCGACCCGCAATCCCGCGACCGGCGTCTCCGACCGGGACATGATCGCCTTCACGCGGTCCGCCGCCGCGTCCGTCAGCTTCACGACCTTCATGCGCGGCAGAGCCATGGCGAACGTCCCCGGGGAGCGGCGCTCCCTCGCGCCGCCGACCGGTACAATGTAGCGTCCGCGGGCCGGAATTCAAAGCCGGCCCCTCGCGGGCGCCGCCGCCGTCCGGGGCCTCGCCTTGACATCGCCCGGACCCCATGGATGGTGCGCCGCCTTCCCGGGGACCCGTCATGCACCGTTACCGCAGCCACACCTGTGGCGCGCTCCGCCCCTCCGACATCGGCGCCGACGTCCGCCTGTCCGGCTGGTGCCACCGCATCCGCGACCACGGCGGCGTCCTCTTCATCGACCTGCGGGACCATTACGGCCTGACGCAATGCGTCGTGGACACCGACTCGCCCGCCTTCGCGCTGGCCGGCACCGTGCGCTCCGAATGGGTGGTGCGGCTGGACGGCAAGGTGCGGGCGCGTCCCGCGGGAACGGAGAACGCCGAGCTGCCGACGGGCACGATCGAGCTCTACGTGACCGAGCTCGAGGTGCTCGGCCCGGCCGGCGACCTGCCGCTGCCCGTCTTCGGCGACCTCGACTATCCCGAGGAGGTGCGGCTGAAGTACCGCTTCCTCGACCTGCGCCGCGAGACGCTGCACGCCAACATCATGCGGCGCACCCAGGTGGTCTCGTCCATGCGCCGGCGGATGGCGGAGGCGGGGTTCAACGAGTTCCAGACGCCGATCCTCACGGCCTCCTCGCCCGAGGGCGCGCGCGACTTCCTCGTGCCCTCGCGCCTGCATCCGGGCCAGTTCTACGCGCTCCCGCAGGCGCCGCAGCAGTACAAGCAGCTCCTGATGATGTCGGGGTTCGATCGCTACTTCCAGATCGCGCCCTGCTTCCGCGACGAGGACCCGCGCGCCGACCGCTTCTACGGCGAGTTCTACCAGCTCGACGTGGAGATGAGCTTCGTCACGCAGGAGGACGTGTTCGGCACCATGGAGCCCGTGATCCGGGGCGTCTTCGAAGAGTTCGCGGACGGCAAGCGCGTCACGGACGAGTTCCCGCGCATCACCTACGCGGACGCGCTCCTGAAATACGGGTCCGACAAGCCGGACCTGCGCAACCCGCTCCTCATCGCCGACGTCACGCCGGAGTTCGGGGACGAGGGCGTGACCTTCAACGCCTTCAAGAAGGTCATCGAGGCGGGCGGCGTCGTCCGCGCCATCCCGGCGCCCGAAGCCGGCATGCAGCCGCGCTCCTTCTTCGACAAGCTGAACGAGTGGGCCCGGACGGAGGGCGCGGCCGGGCTCGGCTACGTGATCCTCGGGGACGAGGACGGGCGGATCGTCGGCAAGGGCCCGATCGCGAAGTTCATCCCGGCTGACGTCCTGGCCGCCATCGCCATGCGGGCCGGCGTGGGGGCGGGCGACGCGGTGTTCTTCGCCGCCGGCGAGGAGGCCAAGGCCGCCTCGCTCGCCGGCAAGGCGCGCACCCGCATCGCCGAGGAGCTGGACCTCGTCGACCGCGAGCAGTTCGCGCTCTGCTGGATCGTCGACTTCCCGTTCTACGAATGGGACGAGGACGCCAAGAAGGTCGATTTCGCCCACAACCCGTTCTCGATGCCGCAGGGGGGCATGGAGGCGCTGCAGACGATGGAGCCGCTCTCGCTCAAGGCGTTCCAGTACGACGTCGTGTGCAACGGCTTCGAGATCGCCTCCGGGGGCATCCGCAACCAGCTGCCGGACGTCATGGTGAAGGCGTTCGAGATCGCCGGCTACACGCGCCAGGACGTCGAGGAGCGCTTCGGCGGGCTCTACAGGGCCTTCCAGTACGGCGCGCCGCCCCACGGGGGCATGGCGGCGGGCGTCGACCGCATCGTGATGCTGGTCTGCGGGGCGAAGAACCTGCGCGAGGTGGCGCTCTTCCCCATGAACCAGCAGGCCTTCGACCTCCTGATGGGCGCGCCCGCCGAGGCGACGCCGAAGCAGCTCCGCGAGCTGAGCCTGCGCCTCAACCCGCCCGCGAAGGCCTGAGCCGGAGGAGGGCTGTCGGACGGGTCGGGCCCTCGCGTTTCGCCCCGTTCGGGCGCTTAATCGTTTCGTTTTCCGGATTCGGATCGGTGGATATTCCCATGAATCAGGCGCTGGTCGAACTCGTCCGGATCGCTGGCAAGATCAAGATGACGGAGACGGAACGGGAGGAGCAGCGGGTCCGCTTCTCGTACGGGTCTGCGAAGATCGAAAACGATCGCGTGACCGAGGACATGGTCCGCCAAGCGTCCGAGATGTCGAAATCGGACAAGAAGGTCGATGGCTGACCGCGACAGCCAGTCGGGCGAGATCGACCTCGTCACGGATCCCGACGCGAAGGCCCGCATCGAGGCGGCCAACGCGCTTCAGCAGACGAAAGCGGCCCTCGACCTTCTCCCGGCTTGGATTGCCGGGCAGCAGAAACTAAGACCATCGCTGTTCCTGCGGCTGCACGGCATCCTCTTGGATCGCATCAGTGCCTATCCTGGCGTCTTCCGGCCTGGGCCGATGACCATTTCCAACAGTCAGCACACGCCACCGCCGAGCCGCGACGTGCCGTTGTTGATGGAAGAGCTTTGCGATTACGTCAACGAGAACTGGTCGAGCAAGTCGTCGCTGCATCTCGCCGCCTACATCCTCTGGCGGACGAACTGGATCCACCCGTTCGCCGACGGAAACGGACGAACAGCCCGCATCGTCAGCTATCTGATCCTCTGTGCGCATACGCAGACCGAGCTGCCCGGCACGCCGACCATCCCAGAGCAGATCGCTACCGCGAAAGCTGCCTATTACCAGGCGCTGGAGGATGCCGACCTCGCATTCAGAAGAGGCGCACTGGACGTCACGGAACTCGAGAGCGTTCTCGAAAGCTGTCTGGCCCAGCAACTCATCTCCTTTCTCATGACGGCAGGAGGGAGGGGCGAGAAGCTGGACGAGGCCACGCGCGCCGAGATCCAGCACGCGTTGGAGGTCGCGAACGCAAGCGGGCTCGCGCAGCGGGATGCACGGCCCCTGCTTCCTGCCAGGCGTCCACGTCCGCTCTTCGTCGCCCACCTCGAACGGTATCCGGTGGTCTACGGGGCGATCGTCACGATCGCCGTCGCCGTCATCGGCTGGATCTTCTTCAGATAGCGCCGACGCCATCCGGGATGACACTCCTCATCGAAGCGATCGTCGTGTCCCACGATTCGGCCCATGCGCTGCCGGATTGCCTCGCGGCCCTGGCGGCGGCCGGGTGTCCCGCCCTCGTGGTCGACAACGCCAGCACGGACGGCTCGGCCGATCTCGCGGAGCGGCTCGGCGCGCGGGTGCTGCGGCTCGCCCGGAACGAGGGATACGGCCGCGCCAACAACGCCGGGGCGCGGGCGAGCGAGGCGACCTTCCTCCTGATCCTGAACCCCGACGTCGTGCTCGAACCCGATGCGCCGGCCCGCCTCCGGGAGGCGGCGCGGCTCTATCCCGAGGCGGGGCTTCTCGCGCCGCGGCTCGTCGAGCCGGACGGGCGCCTCTTCTTCCAGGCCCGCTCGCTCCTGTCGCCCTACCTGCGGAACCCGCGCGGGCTGCCCTGCCGGCCCGCCGGCGATTGCTGCGCGCCCTTCCTGTCGGGCGCCTGCCTCCTCGTGCGGCGGGAACCCTTCCTCGCGATGGGCGGCTTCGACCCGGCGATCTTCCTCTTCTACGAGGACGACGACCTGTGCCGCCGCATGATCGAGGCCGGCCGCTCGCTCGTGCACGTCCACGCGGCGGTCGCGCGTCACGGGCGGGGCCGGTCGAGCGGGGCGCGGCCGGGGCGGGTCTACCGGAGCCGCTGGCACCTCGCCTGGTCCGCCTCCTACGCGGCGCGCAAGTGGCGCCTGCCCGATCCCGCACCGCGCCTCGCGCTCGTCAACTGCGCCAAGGCGCTGCTGTCGCTCGCGACGGGGCGACGCAGCCTGGTCGAGCGCTATGCGGGCTCGGCCGCGGGTGCCCTGGCCGCCTGGCGGCGGCAGACCGCGCTCGAGCGGGAGGGGCTCGCGTGACCGTCGGCGAGGCGCTCGGGCGCGAGCGCAACGGCTTCACGCT
>JAEUAC010000384.1 GCA_019695455.1 Methylorubrum extorquens
AACCGCGCCGCGGCACCCCGCGGGAGGAGACGCCGCGCGAGGCCGTAGCCCCGCGCGCCGGCGGCTCCCGCGACGACGACCGCGCCGTGATCGGCCTCGGCGAGCACGTTCCGGCCTTTCTGCGTCGGCCCGTGACGAAGACTGCAGACTAACTCCAGTAGAACGGCTCCTTAACCAGCTCGGTCCATTCTACGTGAGATGACACTCACTCGATCGGCTCGACTCCATGCTGCCTCGCGGACCTGAGATCGGCGGGATCGAGAACCGGGATCGGACGTTCGCGATCAGCGAGCGCGCCCTCGAGTTGATGAACCTCTACTGCGACAGCGCGTCGCCGCAGAGCTACGAGCTCTGGTTCACCTACGTCACGGCCCTGAAGCCGCACCTGAACGAGGCCGTGAAGGCCAAGCTGCAGGTCGGCACCCGGATCGGCGAGAGCGAGCTCCACGAGCTCCACACGGCCCATTTCGCGACCGACCGCCTGGCGGCCCAGGCCGACGCGACGGGCCTCGGCATCATCGCGGAGATCGATCAGATCACGAACGTGATCAACGTCGCGGCCGGATCGGCGGCGCGCTACGACGCGTCCCTGCAGGAGATCGCGTCCGGCCTGAAGGGCGGCGACGAATCGGCGAGCCTGCGCGACATGATCGACGCGCTGGTCGGAGCGACGCGCGAGGTCGCCGTCGCGAACCGGGCGCTCGAGACCTGCCTGCGCGATTCGCGCAGCGAGGTCGCCCATCTCCGCGAGACGCTGGAGCACGTCAGGACGGAGACCCTGGTCGACGCGCTGACGGGGATCTCCAACCGACGCCATTTCGAGGAGACCCTGGTCTCCGCCGTGGTGTCGGCCGCAAAGGCCGACGAACCGCTCTCGCTGGTCGTGATCGACATCGACCACTTCAAGCGCTTCAACGACCTCTACGGCCACCTCACGGGCGACCAGGTCCTGAAGCTCGTCGCGCTGTCCATGCGGGAGACGCTGCGGCCGCGCGCCGTCCTGGCCCGATTCGGCGGCGAGGAATTCGCCATGATCCTGCCGGGGGCGTCGCTCGCCGAGGCGCTGGCGGACGCCGAGGGGGTCCGCCGCAGCGTCGAGGCGCGCGAGCTCCTGAAGCGCTCCACGAACGAATCGCTCGGCCGCATCACCGTGTCGCTGGGCGTCGCGTCGCTCCTGCCGAGCGACTCGGCGAACTCGCTCCTCGATCGGGCCGACGCCTGCATGTACGCCGCCAAGCGCGCCGGCCGGAACCGGGTCGAGGCGAGGGCCGACGAGCTCGCCTTCAGGGTTCCCGACGCCGCCTGACCGGGCGACAAACGGGTTGCGGTGAGGCGTCGAGACGCTATGGTCCGCGCCCTCCCCGCCCGGTTCCCCTGCAGGCATGGCCGAATCCGTCCGCATCTCGCTTGACGCCATGGGCGGCGACAATGGTCCGTCCGTCATCGTGGACGGCGCCGCCATCGCACTCGAGCGTCACCCCGACACGCGCTTCCTGTTCTCGGGAGACGAGGCCGTCGTCCGGCCGCTCGTCGAGGCCCGGCCGAAGCTCGCGGCCGTCTCCGAGTACCGGCACACGACCGTGACCATCGCCATGGACGCGAAGCCGAGCCAGGCCGTGCGGGCCGGGCGCCGCAACTCCTCCATGTGGCTCGCCATCCAGGCGGTGCGCGACGGCGAAGCCGACGCCGCCGTCTCGGCCGGCAACACGGGCGCCCTGATGGCGCTCTCGAAGCTCTGCCTCAAGACAATGGCCCATATCGAGCGGCCCGCGCTCGCGGCCATGTGGCCCACCACCCGGGGCGAGAGCATCGTGCTCGACGTCGGCGCCTCCATCGGGGCGGACGCGTCCCACCTCGTCGACATGGCCATCATGGGCGCCGCCATGGCGTCCATCGTCTTCGACCTGAAGCGGCCGACCGTCGGGCTCCTCAACGTCGGCACGGAGGAGATCAAGGGCGTCGAGACGGTGCGGGAGGCGAGCCGCCTCCTGCGCGAGGCCGACATGCCGGGCCTCGCCTATCACGGCTTCGTCGAGGGCGACGATCTCGGCCGCGGCACGGTGGACGTCGTGGTCACCGAAGGCTTCGCGGGCAACATCGCGCTGAAGACCGCCGAGGGCACGGCCAAGCAGATCGCCCAGTACCTGCGCGCCGCCATGACGCGCACCTGGACGGCGAAGCTCGGCTACCTGCTCGCCAAGGGCGCGTTCGACGCGCTGCGCGACAAGATGGACCCGCGCAACGTCAACGGCGGCGTGTTCCTCGGGCTCGAGGGCATCGTCATCAAGAGCCATGGCGGCACGGACGGGATCGGCTTCGCGGGCGCGATCGACCTTGCGCACGACATGGCGCGACATCAGCTCATGCGGACCATCCGGGACCTGCTGGACGACACGCCGGCCGTCGCCGAGACCTGAGACGGAGAGAGGCGATCATCCGATCCATCATCCGGGGCTGCGGCTCCTACCTGCCGGCGCGCGTGGTCACCAACCGCGAGCTGGAGGAGCGCGTCGACACCTCCGACGAGTGGATCGTCCAGCGGACCGGCATCCGCGAGCGCCACATCGTGGCCGAGGGAGAGACGACCTCCGTCATGGGCATCGCGGCCGGGCGGGCCGCGCTGGCCGATGCGGGGCTCGGGCCCGACGACATCGACCTCGTGATCTGCGCGACCTCGACGCCGGACTACACGTTCCCGTCCACGGCGACGCAGATCCAGGACGGCCTCGGCATCCGGGGCGGCGCGGCCTTCGACATCCAGGCGGTCTGCACGGGCTTCATCTACGCGCTCGCGACCGCCGACAAGTTCATCCGCTCCGGCTCGCACCGCCGCGTGCTCGTCGTGGGGGCCGAGACCTTCTCGAAGATCCTCGACTGGACCGACCGCGGCACCTGCGTGCTGTTCGGGGACGGGGCCGGCGCCGTGGTCGTGGAGGCGCAGGAGGGCACCGGCGCGCTGTCGGACCGCGGCATCCTCACGACGCAGCTCCGCTCCGACGGCCGCTACCGCGACCGGCTCTACGTCGACGGCGGGCCGGGCTCGACGGGCACCACGGGCCACCTGCGCATGGAAGGCCGGGACGTGTTCAAGTTCGCGGTCGGCAAGGTCATCGACGTCGTGCGGGAGGCCTTCGCCGAGACGGGGGCCGAGATCGGCGACCTCGACTGGTTCGTGCCGCACCAGGCCAACCGCCGCATCATCGAGGCCTCCGCCGACAAGCTCGGCATCCCGCGCGAGAAGGTCGTCATCACGGTCGACCGGCACGGCAACACGTCCGCCGCCTCCATCCCGCTCGCGCTCGACGCGGCGCGGAAGGACGGCCGGATCAAGGACGGCCACCTCGTCATGCTGGAGGCCATCGGCGGCGGCTTCACGTGGGGCAGCGCGCTCGTCCGCTGGTAGGCGGCGGACGCGACCCCGTCCCCCGGCGCCGCTCGTCATTGACCCCGCCGGGCCGAGACAATAGCAATCGCGCCAGACAGATAGGCCGGAATGCTCCGGCAGCGACCAGGGATGCGAGGATGGCGGGCCGCACGATCACGCGAGCCGATCTCTCCGAGGCCGTCTACCAGAAGCTCGGCTTGTCCCGCACCGAATCGGCGGCCTTCGTCGAGCGCGTGCTGGACGAGATCTGCGACGGGCTGGCGCGGGGGGAATCCGTGAAGCTGTCGTCGTTCGGCTCCTTCCTGGTGCGCGACAAGGGCCAGCGAATCGGCCGGAACCCGAAGACCGGCGTCGAGGTGCCGATCGAGCCGCGGCGCGTGATGGTCTTCAAGCCCTCGAACGTGCTGAAGGCCCGCATCAACGGCCAGGGCGACCCGGCGGCGGATTCCTGAGCGCCCGCGCCGTGCAGAAGAGCCCGGACGCGTTCCGCACCATCAGCGAGGTCGCGACGGACCTCGACATCCCTCAGCACGTCCTGCGCTTCTGGGAGACGCGCTTCGCCACCATTAAGCCGCTGAAGCGCGGCGGCGGCCGGCGCTACTACCGGCCCGACGACGTCGAGCTGCTGCGCGGCATCCGCGAACTGCTCTACGGCAAGGGCTACACGATCAAGGGCGTGCAGCGGATCCTGAAGCAGGACGGGCCGCGCGTCGTGCAGGCGATCGGACGGGGCGACGGCACGATCGTGCTGGCGCCGCTCCGGCCGGACGAGCAGGACGACGGGCACGATCCCGCGCCGCTCCCGGCCGAGGAGCCCCCGCCACCGGACGACGAGGATGCCCCCGCGCAGAGCGCCCTGAT
>JAEUAC010000180.1 GCA_019695455.1 Methylorubrum extorquens
GACGTGAGCGTCGCCGCCGTCTCGAACGGGACGGCCGTGCGCGGCCTCGGCAACATCGGGCCGCTCGCCTCGAAGCCCGTGATGGAGGGCAAGGCAGTCCTCTTCAAGAAGTTCGCCGGCATCGACGTGTTCGACATCGAGGTGGCCGAGAACGACGCGGACCGGCTCGTCGACGTCGTGGCCGCGCTGGAGCCGACCTTCGGGGGCATCAACCTCGAGGACATCAAGGCGCCCGAGTGCTTCATCGTCGAGGAGAAGCTGAAAGCCCGCATGGGCATCCCGGTCTTCCACGACGACCAGCACGGCACGGCCATCATCGTGGCGGCCGCCGTCACCAACGCGCTCGCGCTCGCCGGCAAGGCGTTCGATTCGGTCAAGGTCGTCACCTCGGGCGCCGGCGCCGCCGCGCTCGCCACGCTGAACCTCCTGGTCGAGCTCGGCGTCCGGCGCGAGAACATCTGGGTCACCGACATCGAGGGCGTGGTCTACGAGGGCCGGGCGGCCCTGATGGACCGCTGGAAGTCCGTCTACGCGCAGCCGACCGACAAGCGGACGCTCGCGGAGGTCATCGGGGGCGCGGACGTCTTCATCGGCCTGTCGGCCGCGGGCGTGCTCAAGCCCGAGATGCTGAAGGACATGGCGCCGACGCCCCTCATCATGGCGCTGGCGAACCCGAACCCGGAGATCATGCCCGAGCTGGCGCGCGCGGCGCGGCCGGACGCGCTGATCTGCACGGGCCGGTCGGACTTCCCGAACCAGGTGAACAACGTCCTCTGCTTCCCCTACATCTTCCGGGGCGCGCTGGACGTCGGCGCCTCGACCATCAACGAGCCCATGAAGGCCGCGGCCGTGCAGGCCATCGCGGCGCTCGCCCGCGAGGCGCCCTCGGACGTCGTCGCGCGCGCCTACGGCGGCGAGGCGCGGCCGTTCGGCCCCGATTCGCTGATCCCCAGCCCCTTCGATCCGCGGCTCATCCTGCGCGTGGCGCCCGCCGTCGCCAAGGCCGCCATGGACACGGGCGTCGCCCGCCAGCCGCTTCCCGACCTCGCCGCCTACACCGAATCGCTCGATCGGTTCGTGTTCCGCTCCGGCTTCATCATGAAGCCCATCATCACGGCCGCGAAGGAGAACCCGCGTCGCGTGATCTACGCCGAGGGCGAGGACGAGCGCGTGCTCCGCGCCGTGCAGGCCGTCGTCGAGGACCGGATCGCCCGCCCCATCCTCATCGGCCGCCCGTCGGTCGTGGAGGCCCGGCTGAAGCGCTTCGGCCTGGGGCTCCAGCCGGGACGCGACTTCGACCTCATCAACCCCGAGGACGATCCCCGCTACCGCGACTACGTGGCGAGCTACCTCGCGGTCGCCGGCCGCAAGGGCATTACGCCCGACGCGGCGCGGACGCTGGTCCGCACGAACGCGACCGTGATCGGCTGCATCGCGGTGCTCCGCGGCGACGCGGACGCGCTGATCTGCGGTCTGGAGGGTCGGTTCGCCTCGAACCTCCGCCACATCCAGACGATCCTCGGCTTCGCGCCCGGCGTCCACCAGATGGCGGCCATGAGCCTCCTCGTGACCAGCAAGGGCGCCTACTTCCTGGCCGACACGCACGTGAACTCCGATCCCACGGCGGAGGACATCGCCGAGATCGCCGTCTCCTGCGCGCACCATGTCCGGCGCTTCGGCATCGAGCCGCGCATCGCGCTCCTGTCGCATTCCGATTTCGGGGCGGCCGACACGCCCTCGGCCCGCAAGATGCAGCGCGCGCTCGGCCTGATCCGGGCGGTCGCGCCCTCGCTCGCCGTCGACGGCGAGATGGCGGCCGACACGGCCCTGATCCAGGCGATCCGGGACCGCGTGAACCCCACCACGGCGTTCAAGGGCGAGGCGAACGTCCTCGTCATGCCGAACCTCGACGCGGCGAACATCGCCTTCCAGCTCGTGAAGGTGCTGGCCGACGCGCTGCCGGTCGGCCCGATCCTGATCGGTCCCTCGCGGCCGGCCCACATCCTGACCCCGTCGGTCACGGCACGCGGCATCGTCAACCTGACGGCCGTCGCGGTGGTCGAGGCGCAGTCCCGCACGGTCCGGCAGGACGAGGGCTGACGCCCCTGCGGCGCCCGGTCAGGCGAGCGCGGCCCGGACCTCCTCGATGATGGCGTCCTGGGTCGCCTCGTTCAGATAGGGGTGCATGGGGAGCGAGATCGCCTCGCCCGACAGGCGCTCCGTCACGGGCAGGCCGTTGCCGGCGACGGGGAAGCCCGCATAGGC
>JAEUAC010000436.1 GCA_019695455.1 Methylorubrum extorquens
ATGCCGGCGCAGCCCATCACGATCGCGCCCGCCCCGTCGAGGTCGCGCAGGTCGGTCCCGATCGCGACCATGCGGGCGAGGGTGCCGTCGCCGGAGGCCGTCTCGGCGACCGACATCTCGAGCGCCCGCTCGCCCGCGAGCCGGTCCGTCAGGCCCATCTGCCGGAGATAGCGGACGTGGCGCGGGATGGAGCGCGACTTGATGGCGATGACGCCGAAGCGCTCCGCCCGCGACAGCGCCGTCAGGACGCCGCTTTCCGCGATGCCGAAGACCGGCCGCGTCGTCGCCTCGCGGCAGACGTGGAGGCCGGGATCGGAATAGCAGGCGATGACGAAGGCCGCGGCCTCGCCATCGCCCTCGACCAGCCGGCGGAGCGGGATCGCGACGCCGTCCACGTCCGCCTGGCTCTCGATGCCGAACGGCCCCTCGGCGAGCGTCCGGCACTGGATGCGCGGACCCTCCGCGAAGCGGAGGCTCTCCAGCGCCTCGTCGAGGCCGCGCGTGACGGCCTCGTTGGAGTTCGGGTTGACGACCAGGATCTGCGGACGGGCCATACCCGCTTCATCGGACGGCGCGGCGGCCCTGTCCAGCGTCGGCACCGCCCGATCCGGGCTGGAGACCCACCCCCGCTCATCCCGGCGAAGGCCGGGATCCACCGCCGGGCCTCACGCCTCGTCCGGGGAACGGACCTCCGCCCCTGGGCACCGGCCTTCGCCGGTGTGAGCGGGGTGAGGGCTCCAACCCCCGCTCATCCCGGCGCAGGCCGGGATCCACCGCCGGGCCTCGCGCCTCGCCCGGGAAACGGATCTCCGCCCGCGGGGCCGGGGGCTTGACGGTCCGCGACCCGTTCGGCAACCGCATCGTCTCGGAACGGGAGAGTGCCGCGTGACCCAGAGCCCCTACGACCTCGTCATCCGAGGCGGGACGGTCGCGACCGCCTGCGACGTGTTCCGGGCCGACGTCGGGGTCCGCGATGGACGGATCGCGGCGATCGGCGGCGGGCTGCCGGCGGGCACGCGCGAGATCGATGCGAGCGGCCGGCTCGTCCTGCCCGGCGGGGTCGACGCGCATGCCCATATCGAGCAGCTCTCGGCCGCCGGCATCATGAACGCCGACACCTGGGAAAGCGCGACCGGCTCGGCCGCGCTCGGTGGCACCACCAGCGTCATCGCCTTCGCGGCCCAGCATGTCGGCGCCGACATGGCGACCGTCGTGTCCGACTACGCGGCCCTCGCGGAGCGCGGCGCCCTGATCGACTACGCGTTCCACCTCATCGTCTCGGACCCGACGGAGAAGTGCCTCGGGACCGACGTGCCGGAGGCGCTGCGGAACGGGCACGGCTCCGTGAAGGCCTTCATGACCTACGACCGCCTCCGGCTCGGCGACGAGGACATGCTGGACCTGATGCTGGCCGCCAAGGAGGGGGGCGGCCTCGTCTGCGTGCACGCCGAGAACCACGGCATGATCGCCTGGATGGGGAAGCGCCTTGTCGAGCGCGGCCACGTCGCGCCGCGCTTCCATGCCATCAGCCACCCGCGCGCCTCGGAGGCGGAGGCGTTCGACCGCCTCGTCGCGCTGGCCAGCCTCGTCGACCAGCCGGTCATGATCTTCCACGTCTCGACCCGCGAGGGCGTCGAGGCCGTGCGGCGCGCCCGCGGGCAGGGCCACAAGGTCTTCGCCGAGACCTGTCCTCAATACCTGTTCCTCACGGCCGAGGACCTCGACAAGCCCGGCATCGAGGGCGCGAAGTGGATGTGCTCGCCGCCGCCGCGCGCGCGCGACGACCAGGAGGCGCTGTGGCAGGGCCTCGCGCTCGGCGACCTGCAGGTGGTCTCGTCGGACCACGCGCCCTACGCCTTCGACGAGACGGGCAAGCTCAGCGCCGGCCCGCAGCCGACCTTCAAGCAGGTGGCGAACGGCCTGCCGGGCCTGCAATGGCGCATGCCGCTCCTGTTCGACGCGATGGTCTCGGGCGGCCGCCTCGGGCTCAGCAAGTTCGTCGAGCTGACGGCGACCGCGCCCGCGCGGATCTACAACCTGCCAGGCAAGGGCTCCGTCGCCGTCGGGGCGGACGCGGATCTCTGCGTCTGGGATCCGGAGCGGCGCGTGACGCTCGCGGACGCGATGGTGCACGACCGGACGGGCTACACGCCCTATGCCGGCCGGACCCTGCGCGGCTGGCCCGTGACGGTGGTGCGCCGGGGCGACGTGATCGTCGAGGAGGGGGCGCTCGCGGCCCGTCCGGGCTCGGGCCGCTTCCTGCCGCGCGACGGCGGGGACGCCGCCCGCCCGACCGGCCGCCTCGCGCCCGAGACCGACCCGGCCCGGAACGGCGGCGCCCGCCTCTGGTGAGAGGGCTCGGGAGAGCCGAGCGCCACCCCCGGCTCCTGCCGACGACGGCCGGGCCGCGGGCTCGCCCGGCGGATCTACGGCCCTAGCGCGTCGTCTGGATGAAGCGGCGGAACCGGTCGGTCGGCGGGGCGGCGAACATGGCCGCCGGCTCGCCCTCGGCGTCGATGCGGCCGCCGTCGAGGAAGACCACGCGCGAGGAGACGTCGCGCGCGAAGCCCATCTCGTGCGTGACGACCAGCATGGTGCGGCCCTCGTCCGCCAGCGCCCGCATGACGCGGAGCACCTCGCCCACGAGTTCGGGATCGAGCGCCGAGGTCGGCTCGTCGAAGAGCAGCACCTTCGGCTGCATGGCGAGCGCGCGCGCGATGGCGGCGCGCTGCTGCTGCCCGCCGGAGAGGTGGGCCGGGTAGTGGTCGCGCTTGTCGGCGATGCCGACCTTGGCGAGCAGCGCCTCGGCCTCGTCGCGGCACTCGGCCCTGCCGCGGCGCTGGACATGGATCGGCGCTTCCATGACGTTCTGGAGCACCGTCATGTGGCTCCAGAGATTGAAGCTCTGGAACACCATGGCGACGCGGCTCCGCAGCCGCTCGACCTGGCGCCGGTCCGCCGGCTGCACGCCCTTCCGCGTCGGGCGCAGCCCGATCGCCTCGCCGTCGATGACGATCTGGCCCTCGTCCGGCGTCTCGAGGAGGTTGAGGCAGCGCAGCAGCGTCGACTTGCCCGACCCGGAGGAGCCGAGGATCGAGATCACGTCGCCCGTCCGCGCCTCGAGCGAGACGTCCTTCAGCACCTCGAGCGAGCCGAAGCGCTTGCGGATGCCGAGGGCGCGCACGATGGGCAGCGGGGATGTCGGGTCAGGCATGGGCGGCCTCCGCGCTCGCGGGTTCGCGCGGGGCGGCGCGGAGGTGGGGCGAGAGCCGGTATTCGAGCAGCACCACGAGGCGCGTCACCACGATGTTCAGGAGGAGGTAGATCGCGCCCGCGCAGACGAAGATCTCGATCGCCCGGAAGGTCTGGCTGATCAGCTTCTGGGCCAGGAACGTGACCTCCATCAGCGTGATGACGGAGGCGAGCGAGGTCGCCTTCACCATGGAGACGATCTCGTTGGAATAGGCGGGCAGGCCCTGCCGGAGCGCGATGGGCGCGACGATGCGGCGGAAGCGGGTGACCGGCCCCATGCCGCAGGCGCGCGCCGCCTCGACCTGCCCGTGCGGGACGGACAGGACCGCGCCGCGCACGATCTCGCTCGCATAGGCGGCCGTGTTGAGGGCGAGCGCGAGGAGCGCGCACCAGTAGGCGTCGCGGAAGAACCACCAGATCCCCCACTCCTGCAGGACGGGGCGGAACTGGCCGAGCCCGTAATAGATCAGGAAGATCTGGACGAGCAGCGGCGTGCCGCGGAACACGAACACGAAGGCCTGGGCAGGCGCGGAGAGCAGCAGGCTGCCCGACAGTCGCATGGCGGCGAGCGCGAGCGCGAGCAGCCCCCCGCAGGCGACGGCCGAGCCCGCGAGCTTCAGGGTGAGCGGCAGCCCGCCGAGCAGCGTGACGAAGGTCTCGCCCATGAAGACGGGATCCATCAGGCCCGCCTCTCGCCGCGCAGCGTCCGCGCCTCGAGGCGGCCGAACCCCCAGGTCGAGACCGTGGTGATGCAGAGATAGAGGATGGCGGCCGTGATGTAGAAGGGGAAGGGCTCGCGCGTGGAGCCCGCGCCGATCTGCGACTGGCGCAGCAGCTCGACCAGCCCGGTGACCGAGACGAGCGCCGATTCCTTGAGGACGAGCTGCCACACGTTGCCGAGCCCGGGCACCGCGTAGCGCAGCACCTGCGGGGCGACGATGCGCCGGAACAGGAGCAGGCGGCCCATGCCGACGGAGCGGCCGGCCTCGATCTGCCCGCGCGGCACGGCTCCGAACGCGCCCCGGTACACCTCGGCCTGGTAGGCGCCCGAGATCACGCCGATGGCGATCGTGCCGGTCGCGAGCGCCGGCATGCCGATGAAGCCCTGCGCGCCGAAGGCCTGGCCGATGGCGCTGAGCGCGACCGAGCCGCCGAAGTAGAAGAGGTAGATGATGAGCAGGTCCGGGATGCCGCGCAGCAGCGTCGTGTAGCCGTCGGCCAGGAGGCGGACGGGGAGGGGACCCGCGATCCGCGCCCAGGCCGCGAGCGTGCCGAACACCGCGCCGGCCGAGAAGCCGAGGACCGCGAGCAACAGCGTCGTCCCCGCCGCCGCGACCATGGCGCCGCCCCACCCGCCGGGACCGAAGCCCATGAGCGCGAGCGAATTCATGCGGATGCGGCCGGGCGCGGCGAGGCACCCCTCGTCCCATCCCCGCCGGCGCGAGAGCGACCGTCTCCCGCCGGGGGTGAGGGACGCGCCTCGAGGATCGCCTCGGCCAAGGCCCTCAGCCCTGGGGCGTCGTGTCGACCTTGAACCACTTGAGGGCGAGCGTCTTCAGCGTGCCGTCGGCCAGCATGGCGTTGATGGCGGCCGTGAACTTGTCGCGCAGCTCCGGGTCGCCCTTGCGCACGCCCACGCCCACGCCCCCGCCGAAGACGCCGCCCACGAATTTCGGCCCGACGAGGCCGTAGCCCTTGAAGTCCGGCTTCTCGAAGGTCGCCCGCTCGGAGGCGTTGGAGGCGAAGATGCCGTCGATGCGGCCGGCCAGGAGGTCCAGGTCGTGCTGCTCGGTCGTCTTGTATTCGCGGATCTCGGCCGCGCCCTTCAGGTAGCGCTCGGCGAAGTTCGCGTGGATGGTCGAGACCTGGACGCCGATGGTCTTGCCCTTGAGCGCGGTTCGGAGCCGCTCGATGACGGCCTTGGATTCGGGCGTCTCGGTCGAGAGGTCGATGCGGACGTCGCCGTCCGGCAGCTTGCCGAGGGGACCCGCGAGCTCGGCGCCGAGGCCGTTCGATTCGCGCGTGTAGTTGCGCGAGAAGTCGATCACCTCGCGGCGCTTGTCGGTGATGTTCATGCCCGCCATGATGGCGTCGTACTTGCCGGCCTGCAGCGCCGGGATGATGCCGTCCCAATCCTGGGCGATCACCTCGCATTTCGCGTCCATGCGCTTGCAGAGCTCGGCCGCGAGGTCGACCTCGAACCCCTGCAGCTTCCCGTCCGGCCCCATGAAGTTGTAGGGCGCGTAGGCGCCTTCGGTCGCGATGCGGATGGTCTTCCAGCTCTTGTCCTGGGCCAGTGCGCCGCCGGCCGCGAGCACGGCCGCGAGGGCCAATCCGATGGTCTTTGCGAAACGCATGATGCTCTCCCTGGCGGCCGAGGCCGGCGTCGTCAGCTAACCTGCAAGGACGGTGCCCGATCAAGAGCTTTCCGCGACCGCATGCGCAGACAGAGAGGCGCGCACAGCCCCGTCCGAGGTCGCGGACCCGGTCGCGAGGCGACGCGCGACGTGACGGTCGGGCGCCGGCCCGTCAGTCCCGCCGGCTCTCGCGCTCGACGGCGCGGGCGCCGATATCCGTCCGGCAGAACCCTTCTGGCCAGTCGATTGCCGCCACCGCCTCGTAGGCGCGGGCCTGCGCGGTGGCGAAGTCCGGCGCGAGCGCCGTGACGGCGAGGATGCGGCCGCCCTCGGCGACCAGCGCGCCGTCGCGCTCCGCCGTGCCGGCCTGGAAGACGATGACGTCCGGCCGCGCACCGGCGGCGTCGAGGCCGCCGATCCGCGAGCCCTTCTCGACCGGGCCGGGATAGCCCTTGCTGGCGAGCACGACCGTGAGGGCGACCGCGTCGCGCCAGCGCGGCGGGGCGGTGCCGAGACCGCCGTCGAGCGCCCGCAGGACGACGGCGAGGAAGTCGTCGGCCAGCCGCGGCAGGATCACCTCGGCCTCGGGATCGCCGAAGCGGACGTTGTATTCGATGAGCTTCGGTCCCTCGGCCGTGATCATGAGGCCGGCATAGAGGATGCCGCGGAACGGGCAGCCGCGCGCCCTCATGCCGGCCAGCGTGGGCCGGATGATCCGCGCCATCACGTCGGCCTCGATCTCCGGCGTGACGAGGGAGGCGGGCGAATAGGCGCCCATGCCGCCCGTGTTCGGGCCGCGGTCGCCGTCGTAGGCGCGCTTGTGGTCCTGCGCCGTGCCGTAGGACAGCGCGTCGTCGCCGTCGCAGATCGCGAACAGGCTCGCCTCCTCGCCGACGAGGCATTCCTCGATCACGAGTTCCAGCCCGGCGTCGCCCAGCGAGCCGCCGAACATCGCGTCGACGGCCGCCTCCGCCTCCTCCAGGGTCTCGGCGACGACGACCCCCTTGCCGGCCGCGAGTCCGTCGGCCTTCACGACGATCGGCGCCCCGTGCTCGCGGATGTAGCGCTTGGCCGCCGCGGCATCCGTCACCCGCCGGTAGGAAGCGGTCGGGATGGCGAACTCGGCGCAGAAATCCTTCGTGAAGGCCTTCGATCCCTCCAGCCGGGCGGCCTCGCGGCCCGGCCCGAAGGCCCGGATGCCGGCGGCCTCAAGGTCGTCGACCAGCCCCGCGACCAGCGGCGCCTCCGGCCCGACGACGACGAGGTCGATCGCCTCGCGCCGGCAGAGCGCGATCACGGCCGCGTGGTCGGCCACGGCGACGGCCATGTTGGTGCCGTGCTGCGCCGTGCCGGGATTGCCGGGCGCCGTGAGGAGGCGGTCGCAGAGCGGGCTCGCCGCGATGGCGCGGGCGAGCGCGTGCTCGCGGCCGCCCGAGCCGATGAGGAGGATGTTCACGCTGCAGGTCCCGTTCGCGCGGCAGGCGGAGCGGTCGACTCGCCGGGCCGCTCGTGCGGCCCCCTTGCCACGGGAGGCCCGCTCGCGGAAGCGGGAGCGGGCGGACGGGCCGGCGGGCGGAGCCGCGTCCTCTCAGGAAGGACCGCCGCCGCGCCACCAGAGCACGGCCATGATGAGCACGATGGCGCCGAACTGGAGCATCACGCGCAGGCGCATCAGTTTCTGCGAGCGATGCGGGCTGCCGCCCTTCATCATGTTGACGAGGCCGAGCAGGAGCACGGCGGCCACCGCCACGGCGGCGACGAAGACGAGGGCGTTGCCCGACATCGGTTCAGGTCCGGTCAGTTGCGACGGAGAAGTCGCTCGAAATACTCCAGTTC
>JAEUAC010000051.1 GCA_019695455.1 Methylorubrum extorquens
GAGCTCGGCTTCCAGACCGCGGCGGTGCACCATTTCGAGGATTTCGGATCGGCGATCCGCTTCGTGGAGGCCCGGCCGGGCCGCTACGTCTCCAAGCTGAACGGCCCGGGTCTCGGCGCCGCCGGCACCTTCGTCGGCCGGCTGGCGGACGGGCGGGACGTGCGGGCGATGCTGGCCGCGCAGGCGCGCCAGCTCGCCGACGAGCCGACGAGCCTCGTGCTCATGGAGCATCTCGACGGGATCGAGATGGGCGTCGGCGCCTATTTCGACGGCGACCGCTTCCTGCGGCCTGCCTGCCTCGACTGGGAGCACAAGCGCTTCTTCCCGGGCGACCTCGGCGAGAACGTGGGCGAGATGGGCACGGTCGCGACCTACGAGGGGACGGACCGCTTCTTCGACGCCACGCTGGCACGCCTCGAGGGACGGTTGCGGGAGGGCCGCTATCAGGGCTACGTGAACCTGAACACCATCGTGAACTCGGACGGCATCTGGCCGCTCGAGTTCACCTGCCGGTTCGGATACCCGGGCTTCGCCGTGCTCGAGCCCCTGCAGGCGATCGGCTGGGCCGAGCTGTTCCGCGGCCTCGTCGGCCGGAGCCTCGCCCGGCTCCCGGTGCGGCCGGGCTACTCGGTGGGCATCGTCATGACGACGCGGCCGTTCCCCTTCATCCGCCGCTACGTGGACGAGCCGGTCGGCCTGCCGATCCTGTGGGACGGCGAGCCGGATGCCGCCGACCGCGCCAACATCCATTTCGGCGAGGTCGGGCGCGAGGACGGGCAGGTCGTGACGGCCGGCTACCACGGCTGGACCGCGGTCGTGACGGGCACGGGCCCGACGATCGCGGAGGCGCAGGGCCGGGCCTACCGCCTCGCCGACCGTATGGTCGTGCCGAACGTCCGCTACCGGCGCGACATCGGCGACAAGCTGCTCGCCGGCGACCACGGGCGCCTCGTCGCGTCGGGATGGCTGCCGCCCACGGCGTGACCAGGCGCTGCCGCAAATTCCCGCGCCGGGTCGCATTTACAGCGGCTGACCTAATGTCATACCAATAGCACCTGTCAGCCATCGCGGGTCGCCCGCCTCGCTGAAGGGAGTGCGCGTTGGAGCAGTCGAACAAGACGGCCCGGGAGCTCTACGAGGCCATCAAGGCGAAGCCGACGCGCCCGCGCTTCGGCTTCGGCAAGAGGCCCATGCTGATCAACATCGACCTGCAGCGCGCCTACACGGACCTCGGCGCCTTCGCGACCTCCTACGAGACGGATCCGCGGCAGATCGAACACGTGAACGCGCTCGCCGGGCTGTTCCGCGACAAGGGCCTTCCGGTCGCCTGGACCTACGTCGCCTACATGGAGTCCGGCGAGGATTGCGGCGTGTGGGGCACCCGCACGGACACGCCGGACTCGCTGCAGAACATCAAGGTCGGCTCGCCGCGCTCCGAGTTCGACCCGCGTCTCTCGATCGATCCCGTGCGCGACATCGTCGTCAACAAGCGCATGGCGTCGGCCTTCTTCGAGACCAACATCCCGTCCCTCATGGTCTGGCATCAGTGCGACAGCGTGATCCTGACGGGCGGATCCACCTCGGGCTGCGTGCGGGCGACCTGCGTCGAGGCCCTGTCGCGGGGCTACAAGGTGGCCGTCCCCGAGGAATGCGTGGCCGACAAGCACGAGAGCCCGCATTTCGCGAACCTCTACGACATGGCGGTCAAGTACGCCGACGTGGTGCCGGTCGCGGACGTCGTGGCCTACCTAAAGGCCCATCCGGGACGGCCCGCGTGAGGACGTCGGAGCCGGGCGATCCCGGCCTCTACGACTACCTGCCCTACCGGGGCCGGCCCAAGGTCACCTGGCCGAACGGGGCGAAGATCGCGGTCTGGATCGCGCCCAACATCGAGTTCTACGAATACGACCCGCCGAAGAACCCGCAGCGCACGCCGTGGGGGCGCCCCCTGCCGGACGTGCTCGCCTATTCGCATCGCGACTACGGCAACCGGGTCGGCTTCCGCCGGATGCTGGCCGCCATGGACGAGGCGGGCTTCCGCGGCTCCGTCTCGCTGAACGTCGCGCTATGCGACCATCATCCGGAGATCATCCGGATGTGCGCGGATCGGGGCTGGGAGTTCTTCTCCCACGGCATCTACAACACGCGCTACGCCTACGGCATGAGCGAGGAGCAGGAGCGCTCCATCATCCGGGATTCGGCGCAGACCATCCGCAAGTGGACGGGCCAGACGCTCGACGGCTGGCTCGCGCCCGCGCTCTCGAACAACAGCTGGACGATGGACCTGCTCGCCGAGGAGGGTCTCCTCTACACGTGCGACCTGTTCCACGACGACCAGCCGACGCCCCTGAACGTGCGCTCCGGCCGCCTGCTCAGCGTCCCGTACAGCCTCGAGATGAACGACACGATCGTCTACAACACGAACTCCTACTCGCCCCGGCACTACGCGACGATCATCCGGCGCCAGTTCGACCAGCTCTACCGGGAGGGCGCGACCTCGGGCACCGTGATGTGCATCCCGCTCCACCCCTACCTCGTCGGCCAGCCGCACCGGATCGAGCCCTTCGCGGAGGCGCTGGCCTACATCGCCGGGCACGAGGGCGTGTGGCGGGCGACGGGCCGCGAGATCGCCCGGCACTTCCTCGACCACCACTACGACGCGGCCGTCGCGGCGAACGCCGCCGCGAACGCCGCCGCCGCGACGGCCTGACGGGAGATCGCGCATGCCCCTCCCCGACGACCACCTCGCCTACGCCCATCGCCGCCACGGGATGGACCACGACCTCTATCCGTGGTCGGACCTCCTCGACCGCCCGCGGGTCGCGTGGCCGGAGGGGGCGCGCGTCGCGCTCTGGGTCGCGCCGCTCGTGCAATGGTTCCCGATCGACGGGAGCGGCAAGCCCTTCCGGGCGCCGGGCGGCCTGACCATGCCGTTCCCGGACCTGCGCCACTACACGAACCGCGACTACGGCAACCGGGTCGGCATCTTCCGCCTGCTCGACACGATGGCCGATCTCGGCATCCGGGGCTCCGTCATGGCGAACGCAGCCGTGGCGCGCCGCTATCCGGCCCTCATCCGGGAGGTCGTCGCGGCCGGGCACGAGATCGTCGCCCACGGGCTCGACATGGAGCACGTCCATCACGGCGGCCTGCCGGAGGCGGACGAGCGGGCGATCGTTGCGGACGCGCTCGCGATCCTGCGGGACGCCTCCGGCCAGGCCGTGACGGGCTGGCTCTCGCCGGGCCGCTCGCAATCGCATGCGACGCTCGGGATCCTCGCCTCGCAGGGGATCGCCTACGCGTGCGACTGGGCGAACGACGACATGCCGTTCGTCATGGCGACGCCGGCCGGTCCGATCCACGCGATGCCCTTCGCGCAGGAGACGGACGACCGGACCGTCATGCTCGACATGAAGCAGACGGAGGACAGCTGGCTCGAGCAGGTGCGCGACCGGTTCGACGTCCTGTACCGCGAAACCGCGACCGGCGGCGGCCGCGTCATGTCCGTGCCGCTCCACGCCTGGGTGGCGGGCGTGCCGTACCGGATCGGAGCCGTGCGCGAGGCCCTGGCCTACTGCCTCGGACACGAGGGCGTCTGGGCCGCCACGGGCGCCGAGATCCTGTCCGCCTTCCAGGCCTCGACGGCGGCGCCGCATGAGTGAGCCAGGCCATCCCCGCACGCTCTACGACAAGATCTGGGACCGGCACGTCGTCGAGGCGCGCGAGAACGGCCCGTCGCTGCTCTACATCGACCGCAACATCATCCACGAGGGCTCCTTCCACGCCTTCGCCGACCTGAAGCGGCGCGGCCTGAAGCCGAGCCGCCCGGACCAGACCTTCGGCGTGCCGGACCACTACGTCCCGACGCACGGGCGCCGCCCCGAGGACGCGCCGACCGACGAGATCGCCCGCATGATCCGCATGTTCGACGAGAACATGCGCTGGGGGAACGTGCCGCATTTCGCCCTGACCGACCGGCGGCAGGGCATCGTCCACATCATCGGTCCCGAACAGGGCATCACGCTGCCGGGGCTGACGATCGTCTGCTCGGACAGCCATACGTCCACGCAGGGCGCGCTCGGCGCCATCGCCTTCGGGATCGGCCAGTCCGAGAGCGCGCACGTCATGGCGACGCAGACGCTCTGGCAGGTGAAGCCGAAGACGTTCCGGATCACGGTCACGGGCCGCCGCGCGCCGGGCGTCGAGGCGAAGGACGTGATCCTCACCATCATCCGCACGATCGGGGCGGGCGGCGCCTCCGGCCACGCGGTCGAATATGCCGGCGAGCTGATCCGCTCGCTCTCCGTCGAGGAGCGGCTGACGGTCTGCAACATGTCGATCGAGGCCGGCGCCCGCTCGGGCCTGATCGCGCCCGACGACACGACCTTCGCCTATCTCCACGGCCGCCCCTACGCGCCGGCCGGCGCCGCCTGGGACGCGGCGCTGCGGGATTGGCGCGCGCTTCCGTCCGACGAGGACGCGCGCTTCGACCGCGAGATCACGATCGACGGCTCCGCCATCGAGCCGACCGTGACCTGGGGCACGAGCCCCGAGGACGCGCTGCCGATCTCCGGGCGGGTGCCCGACCCGGCCGCCATCCGGGACGCGCAGAAGCGCGGCACGGCCGAGCGCGCGCTCGAATACATGGGGCTGGTGCCCGGTACGCCGCTCTCCGAGATCGCCATCGACCGCGTCTTCATCGGCTCCTGCACCAACGGCCGGATCGAGGACCTGCGGGCGGCCGCCGCCGTGCTGAAGGGCCGGACGTCCGCCGTGCCGGGCATCGTGGTGCCGGGCTCGGGCCTCGTGAAGCGGGACGCCGAGGCCGAGGGCCTGGACCTCATCTTCAAGGAGGCCGGGCTGGATTGGCGGGACGCCGGCTGCTCCATGTGCTCGGCCATCAACGGCGACACGGTCGGGCCCGGCGAGCGCTGCGCGTCGACGTCCAACCGCAACTTCGTCGGCCGCCAGGGCCCGCGCGCCCGCACGCACCTCATGAGCCCCGCCATGGCGGCGGCCGCCGCCGTCACGGGCCGACTCACGGACGTGCGCCGCCTGGTGGAGGCCTGACGTGGAGCCCTTCGTTCGCCATGCCGGCATCGCGGCCCCGATCGAGGGGCGCAACGTCGACACGGACCAGATCCTGCCGGCGCGCTTCCTCAAGGCCGACCGCGCCAACGGCTACGGCCGCTACTTCTTCCACGACGCGCGCTTCGGCGCGGACGGCGCCGAGAAGCCGGACTTCGTCCTGAACCGGGCCCCGTTCCGCGCCGCGACCATCGTCGTGGCGGACGACAATTTCGGCTGCGGCTCCTCGCGGGAGGGCGCCGTCTACGCGCTCCACGATTTCGGCGTCCGGGCCGTGATCGCGCCGTCCTTCGGCGACATCTTCTACAACAACTGCCTGAAGAACGGCGTCGTCCCCGTGCAGCTCGACCGGGACGTCGTGACCGCGGCCCTCGTCGACCTCGCCGCCTCGGCCGACCCGCGCGTGACGGTGGATCTCGACCGGCGGGAGGTGGAGCTGGCGGATGGCGCGCGGCACGCCTTCCCGATCGACGCGTTCTGGCGCGAATGCCTCCTGAAGGGCGTGGACGAGATCCAGCTCACGCTGGGCTACGCCGACAGGATCGCCGCCTTCGAGAGCCGCTACCGGGCGGAGACGCCCTGGCTCGCGCCGGGCGCCCGCACGGCGACAGACGATCGAGGGGCCGAGACGAGCCCCCGCAACGCGTGACAACGAAGGGAACGGCACATGGCTCACGACGACACGACATCCCCGGACGCGACCGGGCGCAACCGGCGCGACCTCCTGAAGGCGGGCGGCTCGACGCTCGCCGTCGCGGCCCTCGGCACCGTCGCGGCCCCGGCCGTGCTGCGGGCGCAGGCGCCCGTGGTGAAGATCGGCGGGATCGGCCCGCTCACGGGCGCGCTCGCCTATAACGGCAACCAGGCGAAGGCCGGCGTCCAGTTCGCGATCGACGACGCGAACGCGGCCGGCGGCATCAAGAGCATGGGCGGCGCGAAGATCGAGCTCGTCTACGGCGACGCCGAATCCCGCCCGGACGTGGGCGCGGCGCAGGTGGACAAGCTCGCCGAGGCCGGCGTCTCCTGCCTCGTCGGCTCGCAATCCTCCGCCATCAGCCTCGCGACCACGCAGGCGGCCGCGCGCTTCAACCTCGCCCAGGTGATCGACGTCGGCACGGCCGAGCAGATCGTGCAGCGCGGCCTGCCGAACGTGTTCCGCTTCTCGCCCGGCACCGCGAAGGCCGTGGACGAGGGCGTCGCGAACCTCGCCACCCTGAACGACCAGGCCGGCAAGCCGGTCAAGACCGTCGCCATCGTCCACGAGGACGGCCCGTTCGGCTCCTCGATGGCGAAGCTCCTGAACGAGAAGCTGCCCGCGCTCGGCATGACGGTGGTCGAGACCATCAGCCACCCGACGCCGCAGCGCGACTTCACCAACATCGTGCTCCGCCTGAAGGCCGCGAAGCCCGACCTCGTGATGCCCTCGCACTACATCAACGAGTTCATCCTGTTCGCCCGCACGATCCGGCAGCAGCGCTTCTCGCCGAAGGCGATCTACTCGATCTTCGGAGGCGGCGCCTCGAACATCAAGTTCGTGCGCGAGAACCCGGACGCGGCCCAGTACGTGATCGACACCAACCACTGGTACGATCCCCGCAAGCCGCTCTCGCAGGCCCTCGCCAAGAAGGTCGCGGACGCCAAGCTCGACCTGACCTACGACATCATGGTCGCCTACGGGGCGACGCAGGTCGCCATCGAGGCGATCGAGAAGGCGAAGTCGTCCGATCGCGCCAAGGTCATCGAGGCGCTCTCGACCCAGACCTTCTCCGACACCGTGATGCCCTACGGGCCGATCAAGTTCGTGGGCGGCGACAACACGGGCTCGCACCTCGTCAACCTGCAGGTCCGCGGCGACAAGATCGAGGTGATCTTCCCGAAGGACGTCGCGACCATCGCGCCGGTCTTCCCCTTCCCCGACCGCTCCTGATCCGCTTCGCACGGGCGGGATCTCGGTCCCGCCCGCCTCCCCGTCTCCACAGAAGGGCGACCGGCGGATGCTGGGCCTCGTCATACCGGCCATCCTGAGCGGCCTCACGACCGGCGCCGTCTACGCGCTGGTCGCGCTCGGCCTCACGCTGATCTACGGCGTGCTGCACATCATCAACTTCGCCCATGGCAGCCTCCTGATGGCGGCCCTCTACGCGGCCCTGTTCCTGAACATGCGGCTCGGGCTCGATCCCTACGTGGCGCTGCCGATCGTCACGGTCCTGTTCTTCTGCCTCGGCTATGCGCTCCAGCGCTGGGTGGTCGACACGTTCAGCCACGGGCGCGACGCGAACATCCTCCTCGTGACGCTCGCCATCTCGATCATCATCGACAACGGCGCGCTCGCGCTCTTCACGTCCAACACGCGCACCATCGACGTGCCCTACGCCTTCGACATGGTCGAGATCGGCCCGGCCTTCGTGCCGCTGCCGAAGCTCGTGGCCTTCGGGGCGGCGCTGCTCTTCGCGGGCCTCCTCTGGCTCCTCATGCGGCACACGCGGCTCGGCACGGCCATCCGGGCGGTCGCGGTCGAGAAGCGCGGCGCCGAGCTCATGGGCATCGACGTGAAGCACACCTACGCCATGTGCTTCGGCATCGGCACGGCCTGCGTGGGCGCGGCCGCGTGCCTCCTCCTGCCCACCTTCTACGTGACGCCGCAGGTCGGCTACGCCTTCGTGCTCGTCGCCTTCACGACCGTGGTGCTGGGCGGCATGGGCTCTCTCGGCGGCGCGCTGGTCGCGGGGCTGTTGCTGGGCGTGATCGAGGCGCTGTGCGGCCTGTTCCTCGGCGAGACCCTCGGGCAGATCGGCATCTTCGCGGCCTTCATCCTGACGCTGCTGCTCCGGCCGGCCGGACTCTTCGCGCCGAGGGCCGCCTGATGGGACGTCTCGATCCGGGCGGCGCCGTGGCGGCGCTCGTCCTCGCGCTCTGCGCCGTCTCGCCCTTCGTCCTGCCGTCGGACGCCTGGATCGGATTCGCCGTGAACGCCGTCCTGATCAGCGTGCTGGCGCTGGCCTGGAACGTGACGGGCGGCTTCGCGGGCCAGATGTCCTTCGGCCACGCGGCGCTCTACGGGACGGGCGCCTACGTGGCCGCCATGCTGCAGGTCCGCCTCGGCCTGAACCCCTACCTCGCCGCCGTCGCGGGCGTCGCGGCGGGCGCCGGCATCGGCGCCGCCATCGGGGCGCTCGCCTTCCGCTACGGGCTGCGCGGCTCCTACTTCGCGCTCGTCACGCTCGCCTTCGCGGAGGTGCTGCGGATCCTGGCGAGCTCGTTCGAGATCACGGGCGCCGGCAGCGGCCTCACCCTGCCCTATCGGCCGGGCCTCGCGCAGTTCCAGTTCCCGGACAGGTACGCCGCCTACGCCTTCGTGCTCGCGCTCTGCCTCGTGGCACTCGCCGCGACGGCCGCCGTGAAGCGCTCGCGGCTCGGCTCCAACATGATCGCCGTGCGCGAGAACGAGGAGGCGGCCGCCGCGATCGGCATCGACGCGTTCCGCGTCAAGCTCCTCGCGATGGCGATCTCCGGCGCCATCGCGGGCGCGGCGGGGGTCGCCTACCTGCAGATCCAGCTCTTCATCGACGCGCCGATCGCCTACGGGTCGCTCATCTCGGTCGAGGCCCTGCTCGGGCCGATCATCGGCGGAGCCGGCACCCTCCTCGGGCCGATCCTCGGCACCGTCGTCCTGCACATCGTCGGCGAGGTGGTGAAGACCGGCATCGGCGGCGCGCCGGGCCTCAACCTCGTCTTCTACGGCGCCGTGCTCCTCGTGATCCTGCGCTTCCTGCCGAACGGCCTCATGGGGCTTCTCGGCGGCCTGCGCCGGCCCGCTCGGACGGACGCCGCGACCCGCCCGGCGGAGGCCCCCTGATGCTCTCCGTCCAGGGTGTGACCAAGCGCTTCGGCGGGCTCCTCGCCGTCTCGGACGCGACGCTCGACGTCGCGGAAGGCCGGATCGTCGCCCTGATCGGGCCGAACGGGGCCGGCAAGACGACGCTCTTCGCGACCGTCGCGGGGTTCCTGAAGCCGAACGCCGGCACCGTGACCTTCCGCGGCGAGCGGATCGACGGGCTCCCGCCGCACCGGATCTGCCGCCTCGGCCTCACGCGCACCTTCCAGATCGTGCAGCCCTTCGCGGGCCTGACGGTGCGCGAGAACATCGCCTGCGGAGCGCATCTCCACCACGCGAAGCGGCGCGACGCGCTCGACCGCGCGGCCGTGATCGCGGCGCAGGTCGGCATGGAGCGGATGCTCGACCAGCCCGCCCAGGACCTCACGGTCGCGGGCCGCAAGCGCCTCGAGCTCGCGCGCGCCCTCGCGACCGAACCGAAGCTCCTGCTCCTCGACGAGGTCATGGCGGGCCTGATCCCGAGCGAGGTCGCCGAGATCATCCCGACCATCCGGCGGATCCGCGATTCCGGCGTCACCATCCTCCTCATCGAGCACGTCATGCAGGCCGTCATGAGCCTCTCGGAGGAGGCCTACGTGCTCAACCAGGGCCGCATCATCGCCCACGGCACGCCGGCCGCGCTCGTGCGCGACCCGGCCGTGATCGAGGCCTATCTCGGCCACGGCGCCGCCGAGCGCCTGCACGCGAGCCACGCCCATGCTTGAGATCGCGGGCCTGCGGGCGGGCTACGGCCCCGTGACCGTGCTGCACGACATCGGCATGACGATCGCGGCGGGCGAGATCGTGGCCGTGCTGGGCTCGAACGGCGTCGGCAAGACGACGCTGAACAACGTCATCAGCGGCCTCATCCGGCCCCGCGCCGGCACGCTCCGCTTCGACGGGCAGGACATCACGGGCCGGCGCCCGAAGGACATCGTCGCCATGGGCCTCGCCCAGGTGCCGGAGGGCCGCAAGATCTTCCCGAACCTGACGGTGCGGGAGAACCTGGAGCTCGGCGCGTTCCGGCGCGCAGGCGCGAACCGGGCGCGCAACTTCGAGCGCATGTGCACGATCTTCCCGCGCTTGAAGGAGCGGCTGAACCAGCGCGCCGGCACCATGTCGGGCGGCGAGCAGCAGATGCTGGCCATCGGCCGCGGGCTCATGTCGGAGCCGAAGCTCGTCATCCTGGACGAGCCCTCGCTCGGGCTGTCGCCGCTGCTGGTCGAGGAGATGTTCGCCCTCATCCAGAGCATCAACCGCGACGGGCTCGCCGTGCTGCTCGTCGAGCAGAACGTCGTGCAGTCGCTCGCGATCTCGTCGCGCACCTACGTGCTCGAACAGGGCCGCTTCGCCATCGTCGGCAACTCGGCCGACGTCCTCGCCGACCCCAAGCTTCGCCAGACCTATCTCGGGCTGTGACGCCCGCCATAACGACACAGGAAGGAGGCGCCATGACCTCTCGCAATGCGACCCGCCCGACCGCGCGCCTGCGCGAGCTCCTCGCCCGCCCCGGCGCCATCATGGCGCCCGGCGTCGTCGATCCGCTCTACGCGCGCCTCGTGGCGAAGCACGGGTTCGAGGCCCTCTACATGACGGGCGCCGGCACCTCCGCGACCCGGCTCGGCATGCCCGACATCGGGCTCCTGACCATGACGGAGATGGTCGACAACGCCGCCCGCATCGCGTCCGTGACGGACCTGCCCCTGATCGCGGATGCCGACAACGGCTTCGGCGGCCCCTTCAACGTGCGCCGCGCCGTGCAGGAATACGAGCGCGCGGGCGTCGCCGCGATCCACCTCGAGGACCAGGTGCTGCCCAAGCGCTGCGGGCACCTCGCCGGCAAGCAGCTCGTGTCGACGGGCGAGATGGTGGCCAAGATCATGGCCGCCACCGACGCGCGCCGCGACGAGGACTTCGTCCTCATCGCCAGGACGGACGCGATCGCCGTCGAAGGCTACGAGGCGGCGCTGGAGCGGGCCGAGCGCTACCGCGACGCGGGCGCGGACGTGCTCTTCGTCGAGGCGCCGGGACCGGACCAGCTCGCCGGCATCACGCCGCGGCTCGGCGTCCCGACGCTCTACAACATGGCGACGAGCGGGAAGACGCCCTTCCTCAAGCGCGAGGAGATCGAGGCCTTCGGCTTCAAGATCATCCTCTATCCGAATTGGCTCCTGCTCACGGCGATCCGGGCGGCCGAGGGGGCCCTGGAGACGCTGAAGCGCGAGGGCACGATCGCCAGCATCGCGCCGAACGTGCCGACCTTCCAGGAGTTCTTCGACCTCGTCGGCATGCAGGAGGTGCGCGACCTCGAGGGCCGCTACGGCGTGCCCGACGAGGCCCGGACGGCCTATTGAGGGCGCGGCGGTGAGCGTCCGCGCGGCCGCGGAGGCGGCCTTCGAGTTCACCATGCCCGTGGTCGTGATCGGCGCGGGGGCCTGCGGCCTCACGGCCGCGCTCGCCGCCCGGGAGGCCGGCGCGGAGGTGCTGGTCCTGGAGCGGGACCCGACGCCCTCCGGCTCGACCTCGCTCTCGGCGGGCCTGATCCCGGCCGCCGGCACGCGCCTCCAGGCCGAGAAGGGCATCGCCGACGATCCCGCCCTCTTCGCGGCCGATCTCGCCGCCAAGGCGAAGGGCCGGAACGATCCCGCGATCGTGCAGGCCGTGGCGGAGGCCTCCGGGCCCGCGATCGACTGGCTGATGGAGCGGCACGGGCTCGAGCTCCACCTCGTCGAGGGCTTCACCTATCCGGGCCATTCGCGCCTGCGCATGCACGGGCCGAAGAGCCAGACCGGAGCCGACATCGAGGCGATGCTGCTCGCCGCGGCCGACCGCGCCGGGATCGACGTCATGACGGGCGCCTCCGCCGAGGAGCTGTTCGCCGCGCCGGACGGGCGCGTGACGGCCGTTGCGATCCGCCGGCCGGACGGCGCGCGCGAGGTCATCGGCTGCGAGACGCTGGTGCTCGCCTGCAACGGCTTCGGCGGCAATGCCGACCTCGTCCGCCGCCACATCCCCGAGATGGCGGACGCGGAATATTGCGGCCACGCGTCGAACACGGGCGACGCGCTCGCCTGGGGGCAGGCCCTCGGCGCGGAGGCGGCCGATCTCGGCTCCTACCAGGGCCACGGCTCGGTGCCGCGGCCCCATTCCGCGCCGCTGACCTGGGCCGTCATCACGCTCGGCGGCTTCCAGGTGAACCGCGACGGACACCGCTTCGCCAACGAGATGCGGGGCTATTCGGAGCACGCCGAGGAGGTGCTGCGGCAGCCCGGCCGCATCGCCTTCGACATCTACGACGCGCGCTGCGAGGCGGCCGCGCTCGGCTTCCACGACTACCGCGAGTTCAAGCGGCTCGGCGCCATCAAGGAGGCCGACAGCGTGGCCGACCTCGCCCGCGTCACGGGCCTGCCCGAGGCGGCGCTCGCGGCCACGATGGCGGAGGTCGAGGCCTGCGCGGCCGGCCGCGCCACCGATCCGCTCGGCCGCGACTTCCGGGCCGCGCCGCCTCTCGCGCCCCCCTTCCGGGCCGCCAGGATCACGGGCGCGCTGTTTCACACCCAGGGCGGGCTCGCCGTGGACGGCGAGGCGCGGGTGCTCCGGCCCGACGGCTCGCCGCTGCCGAACCTGTTCGCGGGCGGCGGCGCGGCCCGCGGGCTCTCGGGCCCGGCGGCATGGGGCTACCTGTCGGGCAACGGCCTCCTGTCGGCCGTCGTGCTCGGACGGCTCGCGGGCGTCTCGGCCGCGCGGCTCGTCGCCCCCGCCGCCTGATCCCGCGACCACGAAGGAGAGCGCGCATGCCCAAGGTCCTGGTGATCGTGCCCTTCCCGATGACCGAAGCCGAGCTCGCCAACCGGCGCGAGCAGCTCGGCTCGCTCGACCTCGGCGACGGCATGACGTTCGAGTTCCGGCCCGTCCGGTTCGCGCCCGCGAACTACACGAGCCACCACGATGCCTCGCTCGCGGACGTGTCGATCCTGGACGCCGGCATCGATGCCGAGCGGGAGGGCTTCGACGCCGTCTGCATCGACACGATGAGCGACAGCGGCCTCTCGGCGCTCCGGTCCGTCCTGTCGATCCCCGTGATCGGCCCGGGCCGGCACGCGATGCTGGCCGCCCTCATGCTGGGGGAGCGGTTCTCCATCCTCGTCATGTGGGACCGCTGGAAGCCGCTCTACGCGAAGACGCTCGGCGAGCTCGGCCTCGCCGCGAAATGCGCCTCCATCCGGTCCATCGGCGTCGAGCCGGACAACCGGTCGCTGCTCGTCGGCAAGGAGGACGACGTCTTCCCGAAGCTGGAGGCCGCCGCCCTGCGCTGCATCGACGAGGACGGGGCGGACGCGATCATCCTCGGCTCCACGACCATGCACCAGGCCCACGCCTACCTGGCGGCGCGCCTGCCCGTGCCCGTCATCAATCCCGGCCCCCTCACGTACCGGCTGGCCGACACGGCCCTGAAGCTCGGGCTGACGCATAGCCGGCCCGCCTATCCGGCCCCGCTCGCGCCGAAGCGCGACATGATCAAGGCGCTCGGCGACGCCGCCGTCGCGGCCGCCGCGCAGGCGAGGTGAGCATGACGACCGTCCGACGCATCCTCGTCATCGTCCCCTTCGCGCTCGACGCCGAGGGCGTGGCCCGCCGCGAAGCGCAGGGGGGCTACGTCCGGCTCGATGCCGGGACGGAGCTGACCTATCGGCCCGTCACCTGCGGCCCGACCTCGTTCATGAGCCCTCACGACTGGACGCTGATGGACCTCGCGATCTTCGAGGCCGGCCTGAGCGCCGAGGCCGACGGGTTCGACGCGGTCTGCATCGACACCATGAGCGACAGCGGCCTCGCGGCGCTCCGCTCCGTCCTGTCGATCCCGGTCGTCTCGCCCGGCCGCGTCTCCATGCTCTACGCGCTGACGCTCGGCACGACGTTCTCGGTCCTGGCGCAATGGGAGCCCGCGACGGTGCGCTACCGGAAGGCGATCGTCGAATACGGCCTGAAGGATCGCTGCGCCTCCATCCGATCCTTCGACACGCCGCCCGACTTCGCCGCGCTCATCGACGGCAAGGAGGAGACGGTCTTCCCCCGCATGCTGGCCGCCGCCACGCGCTGCATCGAGGAGGACGGGGCGGACGTGATCTGCCTCGGCTCGACGACCATGCACCAGGCCGCCGCCTATCTGGCCGAGACCTTGCCGGTGCCGGTCATCAACCCCGGCCCCCTCACCTACAAGCTGGCCGAGACCTTCCTGGCCCTCGGCCTGCGGCACGGCCGGCGCGCCTATCCGTCCCCCGTCGTGCCGAAGCCCGACCTGATCCACGCCATCATGCGGGGCGGCGCCGAGGCGGAGGCGAAGGCCAGGGCGAAGGCGGGCTGAGCCCGACCTCCCTCCGGCCGATCGCGAGGGTCCCGACGCAGGCGCCACCATGGGCCCTGGGCAGGGAAGGCCTCGCACGACGGCCCCCCCGGGCATCGCGTGGGATGCAAGTCCCTCCTCAACGCCCTCCCGTCAGCAGCGTCCCATGGGCCCTCGCCCAGGCCGCATAGGCGGCGACGCCCGCCTCCGGTTCGCCGAAGGCCGGGCCGAACTCCGCCTCGAACCGGGCCGGGCTCGGCGGGGACAGGCGGGTGCGGTCGAGCGCGTCGTTGTAGGCGATGCTCGGCTCCTCGCTCCGGCGCCACGTCCAGCCCGGCTGCGCGGCGGCGAGCGCCCGGCACAGGATCACGGGATCCCAGATGCGGCCGCAGCCGAGGTTGTAGAGGTCGTGCCGCGGACGCTCGGCCGCGAGCAGCCGGACGAGCGCGGCCGCGATCTCGGGACCAGGCGTCCAGTCCCTGAACCCGCCCGCCGCGATCGCGACGGGCTCGCCGCGGGCGGCGGCCGTCGCGATCTGGAGCGGCGGGCTCAGCGTGTCGCGCACGCCCGTGTCGTGTTCCCAGGCGCCGTAGATCGCGGTGAGCCGCGCGCGGACCACGTCGAGCCCGAACGCGCGCGCCTGCACGGCCAGGCCTTCGGAGGCGAGCTTCGAAAGCGCGTAGAGGCTCGCCGCCCGGGGCGGCGTCTCCTCGGTGACGGGGGCCGGTCCGAAGGGCGCGTCCCCGTAGACGGCCGAGGAGCTGGTGAGAACGACGCGCTCGACGCCGGCCTCCCGCGCGAGGATCAGCACCGCGTTGGTCCCCGCGACGTTGACGTCCAGCACCGCGGCCGCCCGCGCCGGATCGGCGTCGGGACCCGCCGTCACGGCGGCCGTGTGGAGCACGCGCCGCACGCCGTGCCGGGCGAGGACGCCGCGCAGGGAGGCGACGTCGCAGACGTCGCCGATCTCGACCGAGAGCCGGCCCGGCAGGGCCGCGAAGGCGCGCGCGGCCTCGGGCCGGAGCGGCCCGAGCGTCAGCGCGACGACCGGCTCGCCGGATGCGAGCAGGCGCTCCGTCGCGTTCAGGCCGATGAAGCCGCCGGCTCCGGTCACGAGCGTCGTCACGGGGAGGTCCTCAGATGGCGCGGGCCGCCGCGTGGCCCTCGTAGACGGCCTCGAGCGCCGTGCGGGGAGCGAGGCAATCGCCCGCGAGCGACAGCGCGACGCCGGCACGCGCGAGCGGCGCCCGCAGGGCGTCCTCCGCGGCGCCGTACTGAGCCAGGATCACGGTCTCGGCCCGGTGCGTCTCGATCTCGCCGCACGAGACGTCCTCCACCCGGAGGACCGCGCCGTCGAAGGAGAGCGCCTTGCGCAGCGTCGCGATGCGGACGCGCTTCTCGCGCAGCCGCGTCGTCCAGGCGAGGCTCGAATAGATCGTGGTGCGCCAGGCGAACCCGGCCACCGGCGAGAACACGGTCACGCGCCGGCCGAGATCGGCCAGGTGCTCGATCGTCGCAAGCGAGGACCACTCGCCCGTGAGGTCGACGAACGCGACCGTCCCGCCCACCCGGTCGGGTGCCGCCAGCGCGTCCTCGACCGTCAGGACGGTGCCGCCGCCCGGCAGCGACGGCGCCAGCGGACGGGCGCCCGTCGCCAGGACGACGCGGTCCGGACGGGCGGCCACGATCGCGTCGGCCTTCGCCTCGCGGCCGAGCGACACCGCGACGCCGTGCCGGGCGAGCTGCGCCTCCTGGAAGGCGAGCAGCTCGAGATAGGCCCGCCGCGACGGCATCGCCCGCACGAGCCCGAGCTGGCCGCCGAGGGCGGGGCCGCGCTCCCAGAGCCGCACCCGGTGCCCCCGGGCCGCTGCGACCCAGGCCGCCTCGAGCCCCGCCGGGCCGCCGCCGATGACGAGCACGTCCCGCGGCGTCGACGCCTTGTCCTCGGCCGGATCGGGCCAGGTGCCCTCGACGCCCGCCTCCGGGTTCACGAGGCAGCGCACGGCCATGTTCTTCTCGAGCATGCCGGAGCAGCCCTGGTTGCAGGCGATGCAGGCGCGGATCTCGTCCGTCCGGCCCTCGATCGTCTTCCGGACGATCGCGGGCTCCGCGATGTGGGCGCGCGCCATGGCGACGAGGTCCGCCCCCTCGCCCGCGATCATCGCGTCGGCCTCGGCGAGCGTGCGGAAGCGGCAGACGGCGATCACGGGGATCGCGTGGCCCGCGGCCCGGAGCGCCTGCCGGATGCCGGCCGGGAGCGGCCGGAACGGGGCCGGATCGAGGCTCATGTCCGCCATCTGCGTCGCGAGCGAGTAGCTCGCGTGGTAGGCGGAATGCGAGACGTTGACGAAGTCGAGCGGCACCGCGTCCGCGAGCCCCACCGCGATCGCCTCCGCCTCCGCGAGGTGGAGCCCCGGCTCGACGAACTCCTCCGCGCTGACCCGGATGCCGAGCGTGTGGTCCGGCCCGACCGCCCGGCGCACGGCCGCCACCACGGCGAGGGGAAAGCGCATCCGGTTCTCGAGCGCGCCGCCATAGGCGTCCCGCCGCGTGTTCGAAAGCGGCGACAGGAACTGCTGCAGCAGGTGGCCGTGCCCGACCTGGATCTCGATCCCGTCGAGCCCCGCCTCGACGAGGTTCAGGGCCGTCGCGACATGGGCGTCGATCACGCTCGCCATGTCGTCCTCCGTCATGGCGTGCGGCATGGCCGAGGTCGCGGACCAGCGGACGGGCGACGGCCCCCACGAGACGGTGCGCTCGAAATCGCCGTCCACCTGCCGGCCGAGATGGATCACCTGGCCGAGGAGCCGCGCGCCCTCCTGCCGGACGGCCTCGCCGATGCGCACGAAGCCCGGGATGCAGGCCCGGTCGAACCCCGCCACCGCCTGGGGCCGCCCGACGCAGTTCGGCTGCACGCGGATGGATTCGAAGATGATCGCGCCGACCCCGCCCCGGGCCCGGGCCCGGTGATACGCGAGGTGGCGTTCGGAGGGCCGGTGGTTCTCGCCGAAATTGGTCGTGTGCGCCGGCACGACGATCCGGTTGCGCAGCCCGAGCCGGCCGAGCCGGATCGGCGAGAGCGCGTGGCGGTAGGCGTTCGCGTCGGGTGTCATGCGGGCGGAGGACCGGGCCTCACATCTCGGCCTTCGGCTCGTAGCGCCAGAGGTTCGGACTGCCCGTCCCGTCCCGCGACATCGACAGCCGTACCTCGTACTGGTCCGGCCGGTAGAGGGCGTTCAGGTATTCGGTCGGGCGCCGCGTCTCGTCGCGCACCGTCCGGGTCAGCGCGATCAGGGGCTGGCCGACCTGCACGTTCAGGAGCGGCGCCGAGAAGGCGTCGGCGAGCTTCGCCGTGATGCTGCTCTCGGCCGAATCGATCCGCGCCCCGCCCCGCTCGAGCAGCCGGATCAGGGAGCCCGAGGCGAGCTCCTCGCGCGAGTAGGTGCGTCCGAGCGCGGCCGG